>PSRL01000110.1 GCA_003176035.1 Verrucomicrobiota bacterium | reverse complement strand
GTCGTTTCCCGGGGCTTCAGGGCAAAAAACAGAAAATCCGGCAATGTCTGTCCATTTAACGAAGTAGTGCTAGTGAGATTTAGTCCACTTAATGCCACATCCCCTGCTGGGAAACTGTTTCCCTAAAACAGGCTGCCCCGCAAGAACCGCATCCAGAGCAGCGCGAAGATCTCTCCCTGTGACGGGAAGGCCGTTGCCTGGAGTGCTCTCATCCAATCGACCTCGATAAGCGAGCCGGGCGTCCGAATCGAAAAGGAAAAAATCCGGTGTACAAGCAGCTGTGAATGCTCGTGCCACGTCTTGAGACTCATCAAAGAGAATTGGAAACGGGAAACCGACTTCCAAAGCCATTTCTCGCAGCATATCAGGCGCATCTTCCGGATACTCCTTCGAATCATTAGAACTTATCCCTATGATTGTTGTGCCACGCGGCTGGTAATCGTCTGCCAAATGCCGAAGCTCCTTTTGAACATGAACGACATAGGGGCAGTGTCGGCAGAGAAAAATCACGAGCAGAGCTTTTGCGCCCCGAACACTTTCATTGGAAACCAGGGTGCCTTTCACAACGTCTCTCAGTGAAAACGCAGGAAGCGCATGCCCCGAAGGCATGGAATCAGTAGCTATAGTCGGCATGACTTAAGTAAACAAGAACGGCGGCATTTTTCAATATTTGCCTTCGCAAGATTGACCCGCTTAGACTATTTAGTTAGGCAAAGCGAGCAACATGATGAGTCCTATTCATATCAATAGAGACCGGCAAACCCTTGGCCAGTTTACACCCGAAGAAGTATCGGCTGGCTTGGCTGAGGGACGTTTTCGACCTAGCGATCTGGGATGGTGTCCGGGGATGGAGACTTGGAAATACCTCTCGGATTTTCAGGATTTGCCCGCAGTGCCTCTCGAAGTACCGCCGCCGGTGACACAAGTAGCAGCGCCCTCAACCGTTCCTCTTGAGCCGCCATGGGAGAGAAGGTTTAAGTTAGGCTACTCACAAGCATTACTACAAACAATTGGCAAACTACTGACAAAGCCACATGGGGTATTTTCTGCGATGCGTACTAAGGGGGATTTTGTGTCCCCTTTGCTTTATATCATTTTTCTAACAGTTGCGGTCGGAATTGTAACCCTTCCTTATGGTTCCTTATACGGCAATGCCATGAAACGTCTCATTGAGCTCCTTCCGAATGTCCAAGACTACCCCATGGGGATGTTTCAGCCGCAGCCCTTAAACCTGGCAAATGTGGGGATGGCTATCGTACTGATGCCTGTTTTAGCGACCGTGGGAAGTTTTCTCCGGGCCGGTTTGCTACATCTGGTTTTATACTTAGTGGGAGGTGCCAACAAGGGATTTGAATCGACATATCGAATCACTTGCTACTCCGACGCCACCACGGCAATTTTTCGGGTCATTCCATTTTTGGGGGTTTTAGTGGCGATAGTACTGGATTTTTGGTTGCTGATCGTGGGGTTGAAGAAGGTGAACCGAATTGAGGGCTGGAGAGCGGCTCTCACAGTATTTTTCTTACCCATCTGTTTTCTTGTTTTTCTTTTGGCGTGCGCCATTTTTATGGGCTTTGCTAGTACCTTTTAAGATGGCGTTTGATGAACTGACGTTGCCTCAGGAAGGAAAAGTGCCGGATGAAGCCCCGAGCATAATGGTTTCCGTAATAGCTTCCTGGGTAGCGCAAGAGATTTTTGTGGAAGAATGTCCGGCTGCTTTCAGCTCTTCATCAACGCGCTGAGTTGCCAGTTCGGGCCTATTGCAGTCCTTACTGAGATGGCCTAGAATGACGTGCTCCAGGGGGGAGGAATCCAAGAGTTGACGCACGACGTGCGCCGCACTGGCATTGGAAAGGTGTCCGTGGCGAGAAAGGATGCGCTGTTTTATCGCCCACGGTCGTTTGATGTCCTGATGCAGAAGGGCTTCATCGTGATTGGTCTCAATTAAGAGGCCATGAATTCCACGAAGAGACTCCAACACCAAGCCAGGAGCATGACCCAGATCGGTGAGAACGCCAAACAATACATCGTCATGTGCCAGGCAAAACCCCAATGGGTCAGCCGCATCATGAGGAACCGAGAAAGGGCGAACCCGGATGTCTCCGATCGTAAATTCCGTACCGTTTCTAAAAACCCTACACAAGACGCGAGTGAGTTCGGATTTGAGAGCCTCAGCGGTGAGCGAATTACAGTAGCAGGGAATTTCATACTTGGTGCAGAATACGCGCAACCCCCCGGTGTGATCCGAATGCTCGTGTGTGAGAAGCACGCCCTTGAGAGCGAAAGGATCGACATCGCACTGTTTCAAACGCGCCACGAGCTGTTTGGCACTCAATCCAGCGTCCACAAGGAGCGCTGTGGAATCCGACTGAATGAGCATGGCATTGCCAGCGCTGCCGCTTCCCAGCACTCTCAAAGAAAACATGGATGGAAAGTAGCGCAGAATTTTTTTTAACGTAAAGATATTTGCAGTGCGAAAATTTAACTGATGATATCGCACAAAAACGCACCTTGTTGCTCCAAGAACCTCCGGAAACATCACGTAATTACTGATGGAACAATTTCATCGACTCCTTCGTCTGGTCCTCGAACAGGGGAAACCTAAAACAGACCGTACGGGAACCGGCACCTTATCGGTATTTGGTGCCCAGGAACGCTTTGACCTGCGTGAGACATTTCCTCTGCTCACCACAAAGAAAGTCCATTTGCGTTCGATTATTTATGAGCTTCTCTGGTTCTTACGTGGGGATACCAATATCCGCTACTTAAACGAAAACCGGGTTACCATTTGGGACGAATGGGCCGATTCCTCAGGAGATTTAGGCCGTATTTACGGAGCGCAATGGCGAGATTGGCGGACACCGGAAGGGGGCTCTGTCGACCAGCTCAGCGCCGTTGTGGACCAAATAAAAAGGAACCCCGACAGTCGGCGCCTTGTGGTTTCTGCCTGGAATGTCGGCGAACTGGATCGTATGGCCTTAGCACCATGTCATGCACTTTTTCAGTTTTATGTCCAAGATGGAGAATTGAGTTGCCAACTTTATCAGCGCAGTGGCGATTTATTTCTGGGAGTGCCTTTTAACATAGCCTCTTACGCTCTCTTGACATTAATGGTAGCGCAAGTTTGCAATCTTCGTCCGGCGGAATTTGTTCACACCTTCGGCGATCTCCATCTCTATCAGAATCACATCAAACTAGCAGAATTGCAGTTACGCCGGCAGTGCCGTCAGCTGCCTCATATGGAGTTAAATCCAAATGTTCAGAAGCTGGATCAGTTTTCTTTTGAGGACTTCCACCTGATCGGCTATGACCCTCATCCTGCTATCCCAGCGCCAATTGCAGTGTGAAAGCGATTGTTGCGATGGCCGAAAACCGTGTGATCGGCCTTAAAGGAAAGATCCCCTGGCACCTTCCAGAAGATTTAAGGTTTTTTAAAGACACCACGTGGGGCAAGACCGTGATCATGGGTCGCAAGACTTATGCATCCATTGGAAGCCCCCTGCCGGGGAGGCGAAACATCGTAATTTCGCGCCAACAGACTTCTCCTATTTCTGCGGACGTACTATATGTACCTGATCCCCACGTCGCCCGCCACCTTTGCAGAGATGCTGACGCCTTTGTAATCGGTGGAGAGTCCATTTACCAGGCATTGCTGCCCTGGTGCCATGAAATTATTGTGACGTATGTCAAAGGCTTCCCGAAGGGAGACACCTTTTTTCCGATGTTCGAAAAAGAATTTGATCACGGCGTCGTCCTTCGGGAGAATGCACTTATGAAGATCGTTCGTCACTCCAGGGTTTCAGAGCCATTCGAAGTTTCAGAATTCCGCTGATATCTTGATCCGTTGCTATTGCTTTGCTCAATATCGTGTTGCAACGCACTTCGCGAGGTTCTATCGGTCCTTACCTTTTTTACAGTTGCTCGATTCCTTTTTGTAAAATCGCTTTTCTTACGGATCTTGCCTTTCGTTGTTGGCTTACTTTGGCCGCCTCCGACAGTGACGGGAGTTCCCGCATTAATCCAGCTGAATAACTTTTGAGCGTTGCCAATTGGCATCCTCACACAACCGTGCGAAGCGGGATAGCGGGGAACACTGCTAAATCCGTGGATGAAGTAATTATTATTAAATTGTACACTATATGGCATCGGTGCATTGTCATAAAGTCGCGACCGATGCATCCTTTCTTTGACCCCAACCTGGTAATTTCCACTTGGGGTAGGGCTCTTTGACCTTCCCGTACTGATATGGCTTCTTAAAACAACTTGGTCTCCCTCATATGCGGTTAAGGTCTGCGTGCTCTTATCGATATAAACACGCTTTCCGCCTGTTGAGTACGAAACATTGACCCCAACAAAAATTAGGACGAAGCACAGTGGGTATTTAAAGATTTTAAACATAAATAAAGTAATTTAGGGTGGTTTTTTTTGAGAATAGGAATGCGGATAAAAAAAGTTTTGCCGCGAATTTTCATAGAAAACTGTTGCATACAGACCTCTTTTCATATATTTTTATAAGTTGGTGCGCTACTCGCATTGAAAAATACTGCTCAAATAGGGGGAGCTCCCGATACAAGATGAAGCATAGTTTAATTCTGATAACTTGATTTATTAACATCGCGGATTTGGCTATTCTTTGAGCCACTTCCTCCATGTGCTGATCGTTTATCAAATCGCTATCGGACGTATCGGGGAAATGGGGGTTAAAGTGAGGCAATTGTTCTTTCTTGATTCAACATTGCCCTATTTTTGAAACTATAAGGACTTCATTTCCATGGTGAGCTTCCCGGCGTGAGATCGGGAAGTTGTGAACAAAATCTGTTGTATAGCGGAGTAGCTATAAAATGATTATGAAATTGAGAGAAAGTTTCCATCCCGGATAAGGCGCAAGATGGAGGCCATCCGGCGGCTGCCGGAGGAAAAGGGTCTCAAAGGCATGCTCAATTTATAGTTCTTTCGCTAATAGCTGCGAGTTACTAAGAATACGAAAAATCAATAGACAGGAGATCAATGAGTCGGACTCTACCCAAACAATTATTGCCATTTATCTGGCACTTCCTAAAGGGATATAAATTTTTTGTTGTGACATTTGCTTTTCTTGCCCTGTTAACCGGGTCTTGGGCTCCTCTAAACAGTATACTTATTAAGTATATGATAGATGTTTTGGGAAAAGTGCAACAGAGCCACATGTCCGCTCAGATTATTTGGCTAGCCGTCTTTTTCCTTTTGAATTTTGGGATCCATAATCTCTGTTGGAGAAGTCTGGAATATTTGAATTACAGATTTCAGCCGGTAATAAAAAATCAAATCATCAGCGAAACTTTTGACTATGTTCATGGACAGACGCAGCAATTTTTCCAAGACAATTTGGCTGGGCGGATTGCGAGTCAGATCAATACCATAGCAGACAATTTGGAACGGATCATCCACGAACTTTCCCAGCATATCCTAAGGACCTTATCACAGCTCGTCGTTGCATTTATTAGTATGTATTCCGTACATCCGAGCTTTTTTTATATTCTCCTGACATGGTTTTTGGTCTTTACGGTGTTGAGCTTGCGGCTCTCAAAGCGTTTTATTCACTTATCCGAACATCATGCCGCTTCGGAGGCTATTGTTTCAGGGCAATTGGTCGATAGTATTACCAACGCAAACAACGTTCGAATATTTTCCCGGAAAGCCTATGAAAAGTCATATCTCGAAAAGGCTCTGCTAGTTACGGAAAAGACATTCCGGGAAAAAGAAATATATATACTCAAGCTAAGTTTTCTGCAGGGATCATCTCTCGCCATTATGATTGGCATGATGCTTTTTTTTCTTATTGATCTCAGAATCAAACAGAAAGTCAGCATCGGTGACTTCGCACTGATTTTGGGATTAGCCGTGCAAGTGGGTTACATGATCTGGTGGGGGATGGAACAGGTGCAAGCGGTCAACAAGGCCATAGGGAAATGCAAGCAAAGTCTCATGAGGCTCTTGACTCCATGGGAAATCAAGGATCGGGAAGATGCTCGACCGCTGCAAGTTGAAAAAGGAGAAATTACTTTCTCGGGAGTTCGATTCGGTTATCGGGATTCGCAATTATTTTTTCAAAACAAATCGGTTACAATCGCTGGCGATCAAAAGGTGGGGCTCGTCGGATACTCAGGCAGTGGAAAGTCCACATTTATAAACTTAATCCTGAGGCTTTATGAGCCGACAAGTGGAAGCATCTTCATTGACGGCCAAAATATCCGCGAATGCACTCAAGAGAGCTTACGAGGCGCAATAGCCATGATTCCTCAGGACCCATCACTTTTTCATAGATCGCTGATGGAAAATATCCGTTATGGAAGGATCAGTGCAACGGATGAGGAAGTGATAGATGCCGCAAAACGCGCGCACGCTCATGAATTCATTGCGCAACTGCCCGAAGGCTACAATGCACTGGTTGGGGAACGCGGCGTGAAACTTTCTGGCGGTCAGCGTCAGCGAATAGCCATCGCTCGAGCAATCTTGAAAGCCGCACCAATCCTGATCTTAGATGAAGCCACTTCGCAGCTCGATTCAGTAACCGAGAGTTTGATCCAAGAGAGCTTATGGCCGCTGATGCGAGGCAAAACAGCCATTGTGATCGCACACCGACTCTCAACGCTGCTACACATGGATCGTATTTTAGTTTTTGATCAGGGAAAAATTGTTGAAGACGGCTCGCACGAAGTCCTCTTGGCTCAAAAAGGATTGTATCGAACTCTTTGGGATGCACAGATTGGCGGATTTCTTCCTGACCGGAGGGTGGAAGATTGCTCTGTTAAAAGAAAAAAAATAGAACCTGGAACCTGAAAAATTCGGTCGGAATGAGAAAAACATTGGCCCTAAGAAAAAAGGATTAAAAGCGTCCGTAGGCGGCTGCTGGGCCTGGGGACCGTGTAATTATTTCATTAAAAAACGCCCTGGTAAACAGGGATGTGTGCGGGTATTTTGCTAGTGCAATTTTGAGGGTCTTTTCCCTCAGTTATTGTTGCAAAAGCAAGTTCATATCATGGATATGGGCTTGCTTTTGCGCCGCGCCCGAAGAAAAATACCATCCGAATTTGTGGGCATTTTATAGGGGTTTCGCTATAAAAATCTGTCGCCTACCGACCGGATCCTGGGGTTTCTTCTCGCACCGCACATTCGTCCTGTGTTAACAGGCTAACCGATTTGATCGTTCTTCATGTTTAACACTATTCGCAAACATCAGCGAGTGCTCATGCTGATCGTAGTGATCCTCACGATCCTCGCGTTCACCTTTTTTTATACTCGCACCGATTCCGTTCAACGGGGAGGGGACGGAATAGGAATGATATATGGTCGGGCACTTTCCCAAATAGATATTCAGCGGCTTGCTGCGAATTATCGGATAGCCCATCTGCTGGGCCTTTCGAGCCTACTCGAATCCCTGGGCGGATTGGTGCGCGATGAACCGGCGGCTCTGAGTAATTTCGTATTCAATCAGTTGATTATTCAACATGAAGCTAAATCATTGGGCATTGAACCCGAAGACAATCAGGTGGCGCAAGCTATTGCCGGGCGCCCAATTTTCCAAACAGATGGGCATTTTGATGTCTCCAAGTATCGGAATTTTATTCGCGATTTTCTGGAGCCAAGAGGATTCAGAGAACAGCAATTGGAAGAACTCGTGCGCGATTCTTTGCGAGTCACCACCCTTTGGAAAATTGTGGCCGGTGGCGTAGGAGTTTCTGATCAGGAAATTCGCAATGCGTTTCGTGGGTATCAAAAACAAACCCTCCAAGTGATCAAATTTGATCTGTCGCAATATACAAACAAAGTTTCGGTCCCCGAAGAGAAAGTAGTTGCTTTATATGGAAAAGAGGCCGGACGCCTCATTTTGCCAGAGACGCGTAGCATCCGCTATGTCATATTTGAGGTGCCAAAAGAAAAGGAGATCCTGGTTGGCGGAGAGAAAGTAAAAGCTATTCAAGAAACTGCTAATCAGGCTGAAACCTTTGCGGAATCGTTGTTGCAAGCAAAAATGTCATTTGACGAAGCCGCCCGTAAAAATGGCCTTACCGTGAATACCTCTTTGCCATTCAATAGGGCGGGTGTCGGGCCCGGAGCAGAGAGTTTCCAAGGGGACCTTCCCAAATTAGCGCCGACCATTTTTCAACTGACCCGAAAGCAACCTCACAGCGAGGCTTTGGAAGGCTCTGACAAGATGCGTTTCTATGTCTGCGAATTATCTTCCGTAACACCCTCGAAACCAATGACATTTGAGGAGGCTCGTCCTCAGTTATTGGAAGTTCTCCGCAACCAAGCCGCCATAAAGTTGCTCTACGATGAGGGACAAGCGGCCCTTACCTCCATTGCTCAAAAACTCCGCCAGGGAGAATCACTGCAAGCGGCTGCGAGTGGATTGGCTGCTCAGGTTCAGGAAATTTCGGATACCGCCTTATATTCCAGCTCTTCCCCTGAAGATGCTTTATATAATGAGATTGCCCTGTTTCTTTCTCCCGGACAAATGAGTGCCCTTCAGCCTTCAATTCAAGGTGCCTTTGCAGTTTTTCTGCAAAAACGTGTGGCAATCAACCCTTCGGAATTCGACCAAAAAAAGGAAATGTTAAAAGCTCAGCTTTTGCAAAATAAGCAGACTCTGTTATTTTTTGATTGGCTCCGAGCTGCGCGGGAAAAAGCGAATCTTCGCATTACCCAGTCTTAACTTCTGTGGAGAGTTCAGTATGAACAAGAAATCAGAACTGCTTGAAGAATTATTTGATGCGGCAAATGGCGATATTGCTCTTGGAGATTTGGAGGCCGCTGCCGAGAAATATCGACGCTGTGTGGAAATGCAACCGGATTATTTTGACGCCTGGCATGCCTTAGGAATGGTTCTGATGAAACTGGGAAAGTATCCGGAGGCGATTGAAGCTGGTCTTCGTTCGACGGAATTGCGCCCGGACGATCAGCTGGCCTGGTCGAGTCTCTCCTTATTTTATGTGAGAAATCACCAAATCAAGGAGGCGGAAGCCGCAGGCGTCAAAGCCCGCATTCTTTCCTGGCGGTGACCGCGCCACGTTCTTTTATGTCCTCTCGATTTACCATTACCACAGCAATTGATTACACAAATGCGGCGCCTCATATTGGCCATGCTTATGAGAAAATCCTGGCCGATGTAATTGCTCGTTTCCAACGCCTGCGCGGGCGGGAGGTTCTCTTCATCACAGGCGTCGATCAACACGGACAAAAAGTAAAACAGGCTGCGGAAAACAAGGGAATTTCTCCACAAGAATTTGCAAATTCCGTAACCGCAAAGTTTACATCCCTTTGGGATGCATTAGGAATTTCCTATGATCGTTGGGCGGCAACAACAGATCCGACCCATAAGGAGGTAGTGCGTAAGATCCTCCGGAAACTTTATGAAGCGGGGGATCTTTATAAATCCACCCATTCCGGTTTTTACAGCGTTCGCCAAGAGCAATTTCTCACCGATAAAGACCGGAATGAAGCGGGCGAATTTGGTCCGGAATGGGGTGAGGTGACTTCCTTGCAAGAGGATAACTGGTACTTTCGGCTAACGTCTCATTTCTCTTGGCTATTAAAATTTGTGGAAAGTCACCCGGAATTTGTTCTTCCGGGATTTCGGCAAGCGGAAGTAATAAACGCTCTCCGACGAGGAGGACAAGACTTATGTATTTCTCGTCCTAAGTCTCGGTTGTCTTGGGGAATAGAACTGCCCTTTGATTCAGAATTTGTGACCTATGTTTGGTTCGATGCTTTAATTAACTATATCAGCTTCGCAGGTTACCTGGCGAGCGACCCGGAGGAAGAAAAACGTTTTTGGGACCATTGGCCTGCGCTTCACGTTATCGGTAAGGATATCATGGTGCCAGCGCATGCCATTTACTGGCCTATCATGTTGCACGCTATGGGATTTTCCGATGAGCGGATCCCTCGCCTTTTGGTTCACGGCTGGTGGAATCGGAAGGGGCTGAAGATCAGCAAAAGCCTCGGAAATGCGGTGGATCCTGTTGAACTCGTCTCCCGATACGGCAGTGGTCCATTGCGGTATTATTTCGTGCGGGATATTGCAACGGGACAAGATGCGGATTTTAACGAGGAGAGGCTCGTAATGCTCTATAATTCCGAACTGGCAAATGGGATAGGCAATCTTCTTAACCGCACATTAAACATGGCTCATCGCTACTTGGGAGGGGCCATTCGATCGGAATGCGGATTTCCTGAGGGAGAGGCATTGCGTCAGGAGAGGAGGTTTTTAGCCGAGCAGTATTTTGTTTACATGGAGGCATTCGAAATCAATTCGGCAATTGACGTTATTAATAAAATAGCCACGCTTTCGAATATCTTCGCAGAAAATACCGCCCCCTGGGCTCTCGCCAAAGATCCTTCCCAGAAAGAACGCTTGGAAGGAGTGCTAAAAACTTTATGCGAAAGTATCTGGCTGATAGCTAGCCTGTTGACTCCTATCCTCCCCCGGGAATCTACCGCCATGCTGCAACAGCTGAATATGAAGCCGATTAATTTTAGTACCCCCAACTTGGATATCTCTCTGATCGCTCCTCTCATTGTTGGGAAGCCGACGCCGGTTTTTCCTAAGATCGAATTGGAAAGCGATCAGCAGATGCGGCCTTAGCGGGGTTAGGGGCGAAGAGATCCCTCCATGGTCTGAAAAAGCCGCTACCCAAATACTTATAGGGGTCTTGCTATATTTGGTACACCCTGAAAAAGGGCTGAAAAGCATCCGGCGCCCGCGTTGCTCAGTCGTCGAGTAGCGCAAGGCTACACTTTACGCCTTTTTCAGGATCGACTGCTTAGGCATCGCTGAGTGTGCTCGGAAGCCGAGGATTGAGCGCGCCTTCTCCAGGAGTTACCGAAGGCGATATGTAATACGCGCCTTATCCAGGTCGTAGGGTGAAATTTCCATTTTCACCCGATCACCTAGAGTCAGGCGAATAAAACGCTTCCTCATCTTACCGGAAATATGAGCTAGAACCCGATGTTTATTTTCGAGTTCAACGTGGAACATAGTCCCTGCTAGCACCGCAACTATAGTTCCTTCTGTTTCTATCGCTCGTTCAGCCATGTACAACTACTATAACTTGTCTCTTAGTGGCTTTGAAGCAGATTTTTTCGTAAAAACCGCCAAATTCCACCCCCCGACAGCAGAGTGAAAAATCTCTGAGGTCTGGCCAAATATATTCTAGCCGGACCGTCGTGAATCGTTAAAGTGGCGTTTTTCTCCGTGGAATCGGCGAGGCCCTTTGCTTTTATGTGGAGGACGCTCTTCGCGAGGACGCGCCTCATTGACGATAAGATTGCGTCCATGAAGGTTTTTACCGTGGAATCCCTCTATCGCGGCCTGCCCTTCAGAGCCATTTGACATGGTGATAAATCCAAAACCGCGAGAAC
>PSRL01000141.1 GCA_003176035.1 Verrucomicrobiota bacterium | reverse complement strand
AAGCCGTTATGGAAGCGCAACGGGGGCGCACCACTCGCAAAGAAACCATTAATACCCGGCATATTCTTTTTATCGTCAGCGGAGCCTTTGAAGGGCTGGAACGCATCATTCGACGTCGGCAACAGCAATCGTGTATCGGCTTTAGCAACTCCAGGAAATCAGAAATTCCGACAACCGACCTTTTGCGCGCTGTAGCGACTCGGGACCTTGTGGAGTATGGGTTCGAACCTGAATTTATCGGACGTCTGCCCGTGCGCTCCATCTGCCATCCTTTGGAAAGTGAGGACTTGTTTTCCATTATGAAATACTCCGAGGGGAGTATCATTCGGCAATACGAGCGTGCTTTCCGGGCTTATGGGATTGACGTGCAGTTTGAGGACAGCGCGTTTCACGAAATTGCTGAGCTCGCTCTCCAGGAAAATACCGGCGCTCGCGGTCTGCTCACTGTTTTGGAAAAACTGCTCCGTGATTTCAAATACGAGCTTCCTGAGTCCGGAATCAAATCCTTTCATGTCGACGCTTCATTTGTTAAAAATGCGCCCCAGCGTTTGGCGGACCTTTTACGAACGGGTTCTGTGGAAAAAACGCGTGCTATGGAAGCCGAGGCGATTGAATTTTTCCAGCGTTTCAGCCAACAACACAGTGTTCTGATAGAACCTTCTGAGGCCGCCATAGAGCGATTAATCGAGCGCGCTCGGAATGAAGAAACCTCAATGCTCGAACTTTGCGAAAAATTGTTTAAAGACTATCAATTCGGTTTACAGCTCATTCAAAAAGGCAGTCCTGGCTCCAATTTGATCTTACCCGCCGATGCAATTGACAATCCGGAAGGATATCTGAGTGAACTGGTGATACAGTCCTACCGTATGGGAAATCGCAACGAGGTATGATAGGGCATTGAATTTGGAAGTCTTTCGGAATCAGTTGACTCTGATTTGCACTCTCAAAGGAAGAAACGGAGGCGGTCTCTCCTGATAGCCTGTCGACCGCATTGAGTCCGATTTTTAGGATTTGTAGTGCAAAAAAGATTTTATTCGCAACTATGAGGCTCCTAAAAAAGAAACCAGTGAAGCTGGAAAAATACTTGGTCTGTTCACTCCTGCACTCTCTCTCTTTTCATGAGTCGTCAATTACGCATTAGCATTTTAATTGGAGCATTTTCCGCAGGCATCACGCTTCTCCTTCTGGCTTCAGGGATTTTGACGGCACCGGATGATGCACTGCATCAGCTTTATTCTTTAAAGCGGAAAATTTTCTTTGCGCCGCCTTATATTTCATTTGCCTCCGCCATCTTCTTTTCCTTTGCGACCGCATGGCTCACGCTGGATATCACTAAAATACTTCTGCGAACCTTGGTGGCGGCGGGCTTATTGTCGGTCTGTTTGGGGGCTTCTTGGGTCCTCTCGCTCTACGGTGTCTTTATTTCTCCCTTCCTACCCTGCGCGGCTATTTTACTCAGCTTTGTCACGGGAAACATTTTTGCGGCCACGAGGATAGGCCAAAGAAAACGGGTTTCTGAACACCTGTTTGGCAGACGCCTTGCTCAATCCCAACTCTCTTGGCTCGTTAATTCCAAGCAATCAGTCCTATTTCCGGGGATGTCGGTTGAGGCAACCATCCTGGTGGTTGCCGTACAAAATCACGTGGAACTCACGGAAATGATGTCTCCGGAAGCCTATGTGGAAATGACTAACTTCTGTCTTCGCATGGCTTCGGATTTTGTAGTGGAAAGCGGCGGCTATTTGGAGCAGTGCGATGGCGAGAGCATGCGCTTTGTATTTGGCGCACCCGTTCCGGATGAAAAACATGCTATCAAAGCCTGCCGGATCGCTTTGGATCTCGTGAAACGCTTAGATGCGTTGAATGCGGAATGCGATTGTCGTTGGCAACGCCACATTGAGGTGAGCGTGGGGATTCATTCCGGCCCTATGATCGCAGGCGTTTTTGGAGGGACTCGACTCGGGGGATTTAGTGTCGCTGGCAACACAGTTAATTTTGCTCGCAAACTTTGTGCTATGTGCGCGATTTACGGTTCTCGCATCCTCACTGCTAGCGACACTCTCGAATTAGCCTTCGACACCTGCGAGGTACGTCCCGTTGAACTCATTCGTTCAAGAGAAGGAAAAAAGCATTTAGAGCTCTACGAGATACTTGCTCCCAAGCACGCTTTTTCTGAAGAACGGGCCCGTAGCCGTGATCATTTCTGGAAAGGAGTCATTTATTTTCGGGAACAAAAGTTTGATAAAGCTAATGAGGAATTCTCTCTTGCCAGAATCAAGGGCATCCCTGACGCCGTTCTGGATCATTATTTGGAACGGATTGAATCCGCCCGCCGAGGTGGCCAAACGGACTCCGCGAGCTTCGTCCGGTTTCTTTAGAACCCCCTCTCCTAAAACCTAGGGAAGCCGGCGGCCGGCGCGAGAAGCAGTTATGACAGAGGATCAGGAGCGAGGTTGCTCAGGTATCCTCTGCGATACCTGACCAACTTAAGCAACACCATCCTATGCCAAAAAGGGCTCTCGCCCACAGGGTTGCCGCCCTTTTGGCAACGCCGGTCTTCCTAGGTTTTAGGAGAGTACATTTATTAAGCGCATCATACATATCCAGGCCTCCTTTATTTTAATATGTTAAGAAAGATTGCGGGCATTCCCCAGATTAATATATAGCGAAACCTCTGTAAAATGATCACAAATTTGGGGGATGTTTTTTCTTCGAGCGCGGCGCAGAAGCAAGGCCATGACCATAATATGGAATAGGTTGCGCAACAATAGCTGAGGGAAAAACATCCACAAAGTTGCTCTCATTTCATAGGGGTTTCGCATAGCCCTATATCCAACAAAATAATAGCAATATTCGGCACCACTTAGCTCGAACGACTCCTCGCAGTTACCGAAGCACTCCAGTTGAAAATAGGTTTCATTTGTACTACAAATTCAAAAGGACGACTTCGATATGCAACATTCTTTTAAGACCGAGTATCCCGCTCCCCTACTGCTCTTGATGCGGGAGTTACAATGCTTGCCTGGAATCGGTCCCCGAAGCGCGGAACGCATTGCGCTTTGGTTGTTACAGTCGCGCCATGCGGACCCGCTCCGTTTGGCTCGATCGCTGCATGACGCCAAGCAACTTTTGAAAGATTGTAGCTTATGCGGTTTTTTTACTACGGAGGATCTCTGTCAAATTTGCAGTCATCCCGGTCGGAAGGAAAACCCTCTTTGTGTGGTCGAAACTCCCCATGATGTGATCGCTATCGAGCGGACGAGAGTTTTCCAGGGATCGTACCATATCCTGGGAGGCAAACTTTCTCCTTTGGATGGCATTGGTCCAGAGCAGTTGCGCATCACCCCTCTCTTAGAGAGGTTAAAATCGGCACCGCCCCCGGAATTAATTCTCGCTTTAAGCGCTGATGTCGAAGGAGAAGCCACTACACATTATCTCACCCGACTCCTTGCCAAGACAGGGATTCTCGTCAGTCGCATTGCACATGGCCTCCCCGCTGGAGGTGGTTTGGAATACGCTGATGAAATCACACTTTCCAAGGCTCTCGCCGGCAGACAGGCTCAGGGAGGTTCTTAAAAAATCTCCTCTTCCAAAACCTAGGGCGGGGGGAAGTTGGTTGCTTCGGATCCCTATTCAAGCTATTTTGGAGAACGCTACCATGCCTAAACCTAAGATTGATCCCGATCTTCACCAACCTCAGAAGCCGGACTGGATTAAAGCGCGGCTGCCTTCAAACCCCATCTTTTTCTCCACCAAGGGATTAATCTCAGACCTGAAGCTTCATACCGTTTGCGAAAGTGCGCAGTGTCCAAATCGATGGGAATGTTGGAGCCAAGGAACCGCAACTTTCATGATCGCCGGGGATCGCTGCACCCGTGCCTGCGGATTTTGTGCGGTTTCGACTGCAAAACCCTTTGCGTTAGAGCAAGATGAGCCACAGCGAGTCGCAGAGGCAGTGAAACGACTAAAATTAAAACACGTTGTCCTTACGGCGGTGGCCCGCGATGATTTAAAAGACGGCGGAGCCACCCACTTTGCTCAAACAATTGAAGCTATAAGGCTTACTGACCCAACCATAATTATTGAGGTTTTGACCCCGGACTTCAATGGCAAGCGGGATGCTCTTGAGATTGTCCTGAATGCTGCTCCCCATATTTTTAATCACAACCTGGAAACTGTGGAGCGATTGACTCCCCTCGTCCGTTCCCGCGCTCAGTATCGACTTTCGTTGCGAGTCCTTGCCATGGTCAAAGAACTCCATCCTGGAGTAGTAACAAAAAGTGGCTTGATGCTAGGCCTCGGAGAGACTGAAAATGAACTTTTTCAAGCTATGGATGACTTGCGCGATGCGGGAGTCCAAGTTCTCACTCTCGGACAATACCTGCGGCCAAGCCCACAACATCTGCCAGTCCTCGAATATATTCCCCCCGCTACGTTCCAAACATATGGGGACATTGCACGCACCAAAGGTTTTGAGTTTGTAGCCAGCGGGCCCCTGGTGCGTAGTTCTTATCACGCGGCGGACTTTCATCCGCTTTCTCAATTCGAATCAAAGGGTTGAGGGCCATTAGAGTGTCCAAGGAAGAAAATTGCTTACGAAATTGGCTAGGGTTCGTGGCCGGCGCCCCACATCAAGTCTAGAGAGAGCGAAGGCATCTGTAACGTTTCGACAAATCCCGGGATCCGTGGTGACAGCCGTTTCATATCCCGCCTCTTCCACAAAATCGCGTACCCATTGCCGCCAGCTGCCGTAGGGATAGCAAAAGTGCCGAATTGGAATCGCAAATAGGTCTTCCAATTTTTTTTTACTGGAGAAAATTTCCTCCCGGGCACGTTTCTTATCAATCCGAGCTAAATTGGGGTGCGTAAGTGTGTGTGAACCAATTGCATGTCCCGCAGCCAACCAAGCGCGCACTTCGCTCTTATCCATGAGAGGTTCCCCCACTTCAGGCCCTTTGGTGGCCCATTCGTTTTTTTTTCCTATAAAATTTGCGACCAAAAACTGAATCCCGGAAAAACCAAATCTCCCAAGCACGCCCTGAGCATATTGAAAAACACTCAAGCTGCCATCGTCAAAAGTGACGACAAATCGCCGGTTGGAGGGTCCCTTAAATTCCGCCCATTGCTCCAATTTTGTCGTCTGAAAGCCCTCTTCATAAAACTCCTTCATCTGCCTTTCGAAAACCTGCGGCAAAATCTCAGACGGCTTTCCAATTCTATGATAGGTCAAAATGGGGACTCCCTCGCGAAAGATTCTCCGATAAGGAGCCAATCGCATATACGAAACCGACTTCTGCTGAAATGGGCGGTACATCTCCGTAAATTAACGCGATGTACTCTTCAACAGCAAGGCTCTGTTGTTTGCCTAATACGCCCTAGACACAATAGCTCCAAAGCCTCGTAGCGCTCAGCTGAAGCCTCACCGCTACGAGCTTTGGAGAGTGTTATCCTAATTTCTAGTGGAGTAAATCCGGATGAACCGGTTTTTTGTTACACAGGAAGGGGAGGACAGGGGACATGCACCAGACACTCCTCAGCAGGCAACCCTTTAAAATAGGCCGGGGTCCTTCCGGCAGGTCCGCGTTCTCCTCGCGGTCCGGGAAATCCCATATCACCTTTCTCTCCCTTTTCTCCTTTAGCTCCGGGCGCGCCATCTTTCCCATCGCGTCCCCTCAAGC
>PSRL01000095.1 GCA_003176035.1 Verrucomicrobiota bacterium | reverse complement strand
CAGTGTAGCTCAGCGGTAGAGCGACCGGCTGTTAACCGGTTGGTCGTAGGTTCGAATCCTACCACTGGAGCCAATAGGTGGAATTATTAGGCTTCTCCCCAAAAGGAGGCAGTGGCGCTCGTTTTTGGTGCCTTTGTTTATCGGGTGACGCAGACCGTACAGCTGCTTGGAAGGGCTTTAAAGCGAGATTTGACAACACAAACCGCATTCACTTTTGCATTCCCTTCTAGCCGTGATAAGAATTTTCAGAGGTCGGCTCACCGCATCCCAAATGGAAGCCCTTTCCTTGAGCCTGGGAGGAAGTCAGAAAGTTGCATGAATTATAGTGCACTACTCCGTTAAATAAAAATTAAACTGGGAAAACTGCCACAAATTTCTAAAAACACAACAGGTCGTTCTCTGGGGCTTCAGGGTAAAAAATCGGAAAATCTGGCAACTGTAGCAGGACTTTCAAAAGGAACCTACGAAGTCTATTAAAATGTAGCATAGATTTCGAATCCCAGGATGCTCGCGTTACTTATGGAGTGATCAGAGGCGGGATTAATGAAAAATTGATAAAAGGGTTTAAAATTTAACCAGCGAGCGATTGCTACATTATAATCAATTTCCAATACGGATTGATTGTCAGGTTCCCTCAAATGGTGAGCTTGCTTTGATGCCGCCAGTTGATTGCTATAAAACCCCTCCCCGTAAATAATACCCAATCTATCGTGGTCGCGTGTTGGAATGAGGCCTTCATAAACCAAGCCCGTATGAAAATAAAATGTTAATGTATTATTATAGGGCGGTGCATATGACAAAATACTGAAGAAGTGCAATCCTTTTTCAGATTGGTCCGTTGAGGGTTCATCATTTGTTGAGGAGGAGCTACCAAAGATGCTAGCAGGTGCTCGATACAATT
This sequence comes from Verrucomicrobiota bacterium, assembly GCA_003176035.1. Lineage (GTDB taxonomy): Bacteria > Verrucomicrobiota > Verrucomicrobiia > Chthoniobacterales > Xiphinematobacteraceae > Xiphinematobacter. Next base: position 12,356 of record PSRL01000095.1, on the reverse strand, counting down.
GCTGGTCAATTTGCCAGTAGAATCCATATTGACCTGCCTCTTCCGTTCCATTCCATGAGGCATTATGAACTCCAAACCAGTAAGTTCCAAAAACATATTTTCCCGGTAAATGGTCAGGCCCCAATTTTGGAGTCAGCCCTGCTTCTGCTATCGCAAAGAGACCATTTGGCTTTCCGGGTATTCTAGAGCCCTGAAAATCCCAACCGTGGTTTTGGTTAACAGTCTCTTCGGGGATCGCCATATAAAGGCCTGCCTGGAAATAGAGCCAATCTTTGGGTTTAATTTTGAGATATCCGCCCCATGCTGAGTAGCTGCTTGTCCAAGGGATATTGGCTCCTATTCCTTTCGCGGATTCAAACATGTTGTTTACGAATAGTTTGGAGAGAGGTTGTTGAACGAAAATTTCATAGGGGCTTTGCCAGCCGCCGGAGAGGGTTAAAAAATCTTTTGCACCAAAAAGTTCCGGAGTAATATAACTGAGATAAAGATATCGAAATCGCAGATATTTTCCGCTTTCGATGTTACTAGGTTGAAATGCCGACGTGGCTCCAACGAGCCCGTTGGGATCTTGTCCTTCACGATCGCGAATTTGTCCGGTTAAGGTTAAACCTTTTAGGGTCTGAGTAAGAAATCCAAAATCATAAGTGGCCTCGAGTCTCACATCTTGATCCCAGGCTGCTCCCCGGGTTTTTCCTCCATCTAAATTCGCATAGAAATAACCTCTGTAAATTCCTTTAATTGCAAGACCCGTCTTCTCTGAAAGATATTTTGCAGAGGGGCCCAGAATAGGTGGCGAACTCTCCGACCATTTAAAAAGATCGATTTTCTGAGAGGCTTCGGTTTGGGAAGAATCGGTGGAAGCCTTTGAAAAGTTTGAAGCGGTGAATAATATGCTCAGAGAGAGCATTAGAAGTACCTCGATCTTGCCCGGCCGGAGTCGGAGACTGGAAGTCATAAACTAAGTATCGTGTCGGCGGCATAAAATATAAGACTTACTAAATCGTCATTTTAAATAAATACGTGTTTTATACCCAAAAAATGACAGTTGGTTTTTTAACCGAAAAAATAGGGTGACCGGTTATCCTCGTACGTAAGGAACGCAGTGAAATGGGGTTATTTAATAAAAAAGCCATCCGCTGAGCGGATGGCTTTTTTATAACTGATTTGTCCACAGAAAGTAGTTACATGTTGCAAGAAATTGCCGTGAGGTTACCGGCCTTTTTACCCTGGACTTTGTTACCCCAACCAGATGACCGGTTGTTGCTTCGCGCCTGGTTCAAAAATTCCTGGCAACAACATATAACCATTTAATTAAAAAATACTCTAGAGCCTATCCTAAAACCTGGGGAGGACGGCCTTTCATAAGTCTTTCGAAGGGATAAGATCCGATGGCCAAATCCTGACTCCTATCGCTCGCTGTATTCTTTTAATTAGCTACAAGAATTTCCTGACTCAGAACTAATTCAAGAGAATAAAAAGGTTTAAGGGGTATCTAAGGCTTTCGTTTGGGTTGCTGCTTTTGCGTCGCGTTCCAGCATAGCAGCTTTTCGACTAAGTTTGACACGCCCCTTGTCATCAATCCCGATACATTTGACCCAGATACTGTCTCCGACGGAGACGACATCTTCAACTTTTTTGACTCGAAAATCAGCAAGTTCGGAAATATGGACCAATCCATCCTTGCCTGGGAGTAATTCTACGAAAGCTCCAAATTCTTTAACCGAAACTACTTTTCCTTGATAAAGATCTCCTATCCCAACTTCTTTGGTCATGCCTTGGATAATATCCTTAGCGCGATTGAGACTTTCCGCATTATTGGAATAAATATGAACTGAGCCGTCGTCTTCGATATTAATTTCAGCTCCGGTTTCCGCCACAATTCCGCGAATGGTCTTTCCGCCCGGTCCAATTAACAGCCCGATTTTATCACTAGGAATTCGGAGAGTCTCAATGCGGGGTGCATAGGGATTGAGCTCTGTACGAGATGTAGGCAGGGTTGCCTCCATGTGTTCCAAAATGTTAGCTCTTGCCTCAGTAGCTTTGGAAATTGCCTCGATTAAGATGTCGTGCGTGAGGCCCGGAAGTTTTAAATCCAATTGAAATCCGGTAATCCCTACGGAAGTTCCGCAGAGCTTAAAATCCATATCTCCGAAATGGTCTTCTGAGCCAAGAATATCAGTAAGGGTTGTGTAACGGGTCAAAGAGCCGTCATCTGCAAATTCAGTGACAAGACCCACCGAAATTCCTGCTACGGGACGCTTGATAGGCACGCCTGCATCCATGAGAGCCAATGTGCCGCTACAAACAGAGGCCATTGAAGTGGAGCCATTTGACTCCATGACTTCACTGCTGACTCGAATGGCATAAGGGAATTCGGACTCGGGCGGGACAACGGGGGCAATGGAACGTTCGGCGAGGGCACCATGTCCAATTTCGCGACGGTTACTGCCTCCAAACCTCCCGGTTTCGCCTACGCTGAATGGAGGAAAATTGTAGTGAAGGATGAAGCGTTTTGTTGCTTCGCCCCCTCCATAGGCATCAATAGTTTGAGCTTCATCGGTGGTACCCAAAGTTGCCAAGGCAAGAGCTTGAGTTTCTCCACGTTGAAACAAGGCTGAGCCATGGGCCCTTGGGATGATTCCGACTTCGGAAGAAAGCGGACGCAATTCATGAAGTGCGCGCCCGTCGCAGCGCTGCTTTCGATCCAAGATACTGACCCGAAATGCCTTTTTTTGAAGGTGATCAAACGCCTGGGAAATCTCAAAAGGAGTTGCTTGTGGGTGTTTGAGCAAAACGGCATTTTTGACTTCTTCCTTCAGTGCTTCGACTGCTTTTAAGCGGGCCTGCTTACCGGCTGTATAAATGGCGGCTTCAATTCGATCACCGGCCACTTGAAAGGCGATTTCCAAAATAGCATCATCTACCGTGAGCAAAGTAGCCGTGCGTTTGACTTTGCCGGCCAAACGTTGTAATTCTTGTTGAGCTTCCACCAAAATGCGCACATGTTGCTGTGCGAAAGTAAGTGCTGCTGTAAACTCCGATTCCGGAAGTTCCTCTGCTGCACCTTCAATCATGATCACCTTTTCGCCATCGCCGACGTAAACAAGGTCGAGATCACTACGAACACGCAGGGCATGAGGAGGGTTAACAATAAATTTCCCATTAACGCGGCCTACACGAACTGCCGCTACTGGTCCGGTAAATGGAATGTCGGAAATTGTTAGGGCCGCGGATGCGCCGTTGATACTTAGGATATCAGGATCATTTTCTCCATCAGCGCTGAGTAGGATGCTAATGATCTGTGTGTCATAGAAATAGCCCTTTGGAAAGAGAGGACGCAGAGGCCGATCTGTCATCCGGGAAGTTAAGGTCTCTTTCTCGGTGGGGCGTCCTTCTCGTTTGAAATAGCCTCCCGGAAATTTTCCAGCTGCAGCGGCCTTTTCGCGATAATCAACGGTAAGAGGAAAAAAATCCTGTCCTTCCTTCAAGGTGGTGGAGGAGACGGCGGTGGCTAATATAATTGTTTCACCACACCGGATGGTGACTGCTCCATCGGCAAGTTTTGCCAATTTGCCAGTCTCGATTGTTATTGTGGTTTCCCCGACCTGGCGGGTAACAGAGTGCTGCTGCAACATGAATCAATGAGGTTTGTCCCAATATCTTTGAGACGAATAGGGTGCTCCGGTTCGTTAATTGGAATTCGGAGGAGGTTTTACTTACGAAGTTGAAGCTTTTCAAGCACAGCTTGATAGCGCTCAAAAGCGGTACGCTTCAGATAATCCAGCAGGCTACGACGGTCGGCTACAAGTTTGAGCAACCCTCTTCGAGAGGAATGGTCCTTGGTGTGCGTTTTTAAATGTTGCGTTAAGTCGTTGATACGACGAGTGAGAAGCGCTATCTGAACATCTGCACTGCCCGTATCTCTTTCATGGATCCGGAGTTGGCTCACTTCCAAAGTGTCTGCTTTAGACATAAATCTTCTAATCTTCTTTTGTAATATGACCCACTATCATGGCCCATAGAGTCTATTTGGCAAGAAAAACTTCCGCTTTGTTGTTTCCGGATGAAGTCTGCCCCTTGGGGCGCGACTGGGCCATCCGGCGGCTGCCGTCCCTATGAATAACTTTGGAAGTGGTATCAGGTTTTATAAGCCCTGCAAATTTCAATTCTTTCGTTGCTCCGAGCGACATCTTTTTTGCTTTCGGTTTTTGGGCATCCCGATCAACTCAATTGTTGCATAAGACTTCGCCTTTTTTTGCACTATAAATTTTTGAATGGAACTGCTTCTTTGATCATGTGAATTACATTCTCCGAACCGCGGCAGTTTTCGGTTTTCTTGCCGTTGCCTTAGGGGCATTTGGTTCCCATGGTCTTCGCCAAATACTACAAATCAACGGAACAGCAAGTATTTGGCAAACCGCAACTTTTTATCACTTTGTTCATGTTCTGGGATTATTATGGCTGGGAAACGGGGTCAAAACTTCGAGAAGTAGCGAAATTTTCATTTGTTGGGTGACCGGCATCGTCCTTTTTTGTGGCTCCCTCTACCTGCTTGCAGTGACCGGCTACAAATGGCTTGGAGCGGTGACTCCGCTTGGCGGGCTGAGCTTTTTACTGGGCTGGGCAGTCCTTTTGTTAGCAGGACCACGTACATGAAGGCATCACACTATTCCATCACCGTCCCCACACAAGGAAAGGGGACCTACGAAATTACTCAAAAAGTCGAGGAGATGGTTTCTCAGTCAGGCGTCCAAACCGGAATTGCCACAATTTTTATTCGGCATACCAGTGCTAGTCTGATGATCTATGAAAATGCGGATTTTACAGCCCGCAAAGATCTGCACTCATACTTTGAGCGCCTGGTACCGGAAGATGATCCCGGATTGATACACGTTTCAGAGGGACCCGATGATTCGACTAGCCATTTGCGTGGAGCTCTGACCCGGACAGGGGAATCGATCCCCATTGTCGAAGGAAAGCTTGCTCTGGGCACCTGGCAGGGGATCTTTATATTTGAGCACCGTAGAGCAGCTCACCAAAGAACAGTCGACGTTGCGGTTTTAGGTATCTAAAGCGCAACAATATGTAACTATTCAATTAAAATAAGCTCTAGGATAAATGCTCCGGCTACCTTTTGAGCTTCTAAGAAGATGGACGTTCCTCCGCCCGAAGCATAGAAAATACCACAAGCATTATGGTCACCACCAAACCAAAGGTCGCAGGGAGCAACATCTTGGTGACCGGCAGAAAGCTCAAACTCAGGACGGCGATCGTCGCGATTCCCATGTTAATAAAACTCATTACAGCGGAACCGTGTGCCTTATCTTCCACTTGACTCATCGCAAATGTTGATGCATTTGAGATAATGAGGGCTAATCCAAAGTAATTGATTATCATTGGTAAAAATAAGGCAACTAGGGGAGGTTCATGCAATGCTAAGGCGAGGCTTATTAGCACGGAAGAACAGGCCCCCATCAGAATGCCCAGAAGGATTCCAAAGTGAGGAGAATGTTTTTTGGAAAGATTTGCCGAGAAGATGGACCCCAGCACCAAGCCGACGGAGGGAAGAATATTTGCCATACCATATGCACTGGGTTTCATTCCCATCAAATCTATAGCTAAGAAGGGCGCTACCGCGGCAAAGACGTAAGTGAAACACGTGCCACCGCCCAATAGGATAGCACCACGGATTAATGTTGGATTTTTAAATTGGCTGACGTAGCCGTGCACAAGATGCTTCCACTTAAAAGCGTCCAGGTGTAACTCAGTCTTTGTTTCGGGAAGACGAGTCGTCATCAGCAACAGGATCAATCCATAGATCGCGCTTGCAATGAAACAGCTTTGCCATCCAAAGTGAGTGCTCAAAATACCGCCCAGAGCTATGCTGAGCCCTGGTGCAATAGCAAAAGACAACATCAGATAGGAGACTTTTTGAGTGGCGACCTGAGGTTCATAACTTTCGTTCACTATAGTGTAAGTCATTTTTAGACCAACGCCAGAGCCAAGTGCTGCTAAGAATCGGCTGGTTGGCAGCAGTGAATAATGGTTTATTACTCCCGCATAGACGCATAACAAGCTGCTGAAAATTTGTAGTCCGATCCCTGAGTAAAGAGCAGGTTTCCTGCCGAATCGATTGGCGATTGGACCGTAGATCAGTTGTCCCAATGCATATCCAACTAAGAACCAGGTGATTATTTGTTGTGTTGTATTCTCGGCGATACCAAAAAATTGCGAGATTGCCGGAAGCGCCGGCGTGGGAAGGACTGCATTGATTGACGCAAACGAAATCAATAACAGCAATGTTAAAAATGAAGGCTTCGATTGCATCGTGTTTATGAAAAACGAGTTACTTGCTATCTTTGGTGATGCCCTTTTGGGAATAAGTTTATATAAACTTAGCAGGTAGCAATAAATCAATTTGGAACACTTTTGCTTACAAGTGCAAGGTAAAATGCGCGCAGGCGGGCGAGATGCTTGTCCGGATGAAAACGGTTTTCCCAGATTTTTTTCGCATTTTTGCCCATTGTCCGGAGCTTTTCAGAATCAGTCAGAAGTTGGAGGACCGCTTCTTGAAATTGATGGGTCTCCCCAAAGGGGATAGTGATTCCATTGAAGCCGTCGTCTATCCACTCGGAGGTTCCCCCTACGCGAAATGTGACAACGACTTTGCCATAGGCGAGCGCCTGCAAAGCGCAAAAACCCAGAGGTTCATTCCAGAGATTCGGGAGAATTATAAGAGTTGCGGTGGAATAGAGCTGATACCATTGATCAGGAAGCGGGTCTCCCAGAATCCGAATCCGGTTGCTAAGACCGCGTGCTCGTACGTGCCGTTCCAGAGTAGTTTGTTCGGGACCAGCGCCGGCAAACACGATTTCCACGTCATTTGGTAGACTGCGAAGCATGCGAATCATGAGCCAAATTCCCTTTTTTCGGAGCAGTCCACCCACGTGGAGGAGTGTGCGACGTTGAGGGTCAGGATCGGGTATTCCCGGTCTTGGTTCAGCTGCGTACAATGGCAGTAAGGTAATTTTAGATTCAGGAACGCCGTTGCGGCGAAGGTTCTGAGCGAGCGTTTGAGTGGCGACTTGAATCCCATGTAGGTGTTGGAGATTTTTAAGGCGCTGGGTAACCCGTCGATGTTGGCTAAGGTCATGCCAGGGGTTATAGCTACCGCACCCCTGCAATCTATGCGCGATGAGACAGTGGAAAGCGTGAGCGCATTCGCAGGGGCGAAAGGGTCTGACTGTAGTCATGTTTCCTCCCGAGCAATAGAATTCATGGTTATGAATAAAACGGACGGTGGGACAAAGCTGTGGCAGAATTTCATCCAGCCAAGGGTTCCAAACGCCATGAAGTTGGACGATGTCGGGCTGAAAATCTTCGAGAATAGCTTCCAATCGCTGTTGAAAAAAGGGGATATCTGTTTTGCTGGATTGGAGGCCATCCAAAATATAGCCCGTGCCACCGTATTCGGAATGGGGTTCTCGAGAATGAACAAGAGCGACGGTTTCATTAGCGGCACGAAGTCTTGCAATGACATCGAGCACGTATTGATTCATACCGCCTCCGGTTGGCGATGCGGAGTGATTAAAAAATAAGATCCTCATGTTACCGTCAGTTCCAGGAGAGATTGCGCATGGAGCATGGCTGATGTTGCTTTGCTGCCTAACATACGGGCAAGCTCCTCCACTCGCTCTTTATTGCGGACTTCACGAATGGTGGAACAGCTGCGTTTTCCTACCATCTCCTTTTCTACAACAAAATGGGTCGCGGCCAAGGCGGCTACTTGAGGAAGATGGCTGATGCAGAGGACTTGCTTTTGTTTAGCGATGTTCCTGATTTTGACTCCGACTTGGGTTGCGATTTCTCCTCCGATATTAGTGTCGATCTCATCAAAGACGAGGATGGGAATTTCGTCTTGCTCCACCAGTGCGCTCTTTATGGCTAGGAGAATGCGCGAAATTTCTCCACTGGAAGCAATGGAGTGCAGCGGAAGGCTGGGTTCTCCGGGATTGGGGGCAAAAAGAAATTCCGGTTTCTCCATCCCATAGGTACCGATATCGGGCAGCGGCCTGAGTTCCACGAAAAAACCGGCTTGCCGAAATCCGAGTTCGTGCAAATGGTGGCAAATGGCTTGAGCAAGTTTTGGGCCCGCGAGGCGCCGCTGTTGACTCAATTCTACGGCAGCCTGTTCCATATCCTCTTTGGCTTGCTTGAGGAGGTTTTTTAGCTGATTGATCCTTGATTTGGTATGGGTCAATTCTTCAAGACGCACTTGGGTGCGATTGGCAAAAGCTGTGATTTCCGCGAGGGTAGAGCCATATTTTCGCTTCAATATTTGAAGGGTATCGAGTCGATCTTGGATACGATCGAAATTTTGCAAATCGAATTCTGTCGGCTGTAAATTTCGCATTTCACGGACCCATGCATCAATTTTCTCAGAAATTTCCGCATGCAGGTTCAATAAGACCATTGCCCGTGGATCTAATCGAGCCCATTCCTTAAGTAGACGAAATATTGCCGCGAGTGGGACGGTGACGCTCTGCTCCAATCTTTCTTCGACCTGACTTGAAATTTGCGCGATCCGTTGTGCGTTGGTCATGATCCGCTGTTGCAAGAGAAGCTCTTCCTCCTCCCCCGGAATAACTTGAGCGGAGAGAATCTCTTGTACCTGATGGCGCAGGAGCTCAATTTCCCTTTCTAGGGAGAGCTGATCCCTGGTGAGGCGATCTTCTTCTGCGAGAAGCCGCAAAAACTTTTGGCGCGATTGAGTGACCTGATTTCTCTGCTCCAAAGCGCCTGCAAAGGCATCGAGGAGGCGACCTTGCTCTTCGCGTGAGAACAGTGACTGGTGGTCGTGAGGACCGTGGAGATCAACCAGATGTCGGCCTAACACTTTTAGAGCCGAAAGAGTGCATGGAGAGCCGTTGAGAAAATTTCGGGATGGACCGTTGCAGGTCAATATTCGTCTGATAAGGCATATGGTTTCCTCGCAAGGTTCACTACCTTGCTCCATTAGGATTTTGTTGAAATGGGCTGAGTCATTAACTTGGAATTCCGCTTCGATAGTACAATGACTTGCTCCGGCACGAATGTAAGTCCGACCAGCCCGATCACCTAAGAGCAACTTGAGCGCTCCAAGGATGAGGGATTTTCCAGCGCCTGTTTCTCCCGAGATGGTGTTAAATCCGGGCGCTGGTTCCCAAAATACGTCTTCGGCTAATGCTAAATTGCGAATCCGGAGGGACACCAACATTGCGGACATAAGGGGAGTATGGCACTTTATAGCTTTAAAATAAAGCCATGGGGGAGTTAGAAATCATTTTTTTGGGCACGGGCACCTCACAAGGCGTGCCTATAATTGGTTGTGATTGTATTACTTGTAAATCTTCGGACCCCAGGGACCAAAGATTTCGTACTTCTATTTTACTGCGAACCAACTCCGTGTCCCTCTTGATTGACACTTCGCCGGATTTTCGCACCCAATGTCTCCGAGAGAATATCCGCAAGGTGGACGCGGTGTTATACACACATTCCCACACTGACCATGTCATGGGCTTCGACGACCTTCGCCGATTCTGTGAAATGGCGGACTCTGATCTTCCGATTTATGCGGTTTCCGAGACGCTAAACGACCTAAAACGCATTTTTCCGTATGCTTTTCAGACGACACATTCCTTTCTCAAAAATTACATGCGTGCGGCCCCAAGGGAAATCAAGGGGGAATTTTCACTAGGAGATCTTCGGATTATACCAGTGGCCCTTCCGCATGGCAGATTTACGACAACTGGTTTTGTATTTTTTCGTGGGGCAAGAAAACTATTGGCCTACTATACTGATTGCAAGAGCGTGCCACCAGAAGCGCAGGAGGCCGCAAGAGGCGCCGAAATTCTGGTATTAGATGCGCTGCGTCATGTACCTCATCCCACCCATCTAACGCTCCAAGAGGCAACCGAAGCGGCTCAACGCCTTTCTGTTCGAGGGTGCTACTTTACCCATATGAGCCATGACCTGAAACATGAGGAAACGGAATCAACCCTGCCTCTCGGAATTCGCTTGGCTTATGATGGATTGCAACTGCGCATCTAAAATCGGAAGAGCCCTTATTCAGGGAAGGGGCGACCAAGTGTTTCGCTACTATTGGGAGTGGCTGGAAGCGCAGGAGAATAATAGTTTTCGCGAAGCGGTGGATGGGGAAAGGCATTGGCAACGGTCTCTTTATGAGAGCCGATTGGGCTCTCGCTGGATTAGCGAAGATAATGAACTTGTGGAAGTACTGGATTTCGGGAAATGGAATCACGCGGAGGGACCGGATTTCGTCGATGCGATAGTAAAATTTGGACAGAATCTGCCCATTCAAGGCGATCTTGAGCTAGACCACGATGTTCGGGATTGGGAGCACCACAATCATGCACAAAACACGGCGTATAGAAATGTCCTCATCCACTTTTTCTTTGAAAAACCCGCGAATTCGAAGAACTTTTCCCGAAATAGCGATGGCAGACACGTCCGGCAGGTGCTCCTTGATCCCCATCGCATGCGGATTGACAATTGGCTGAGTGCTTGCCTCAAGAGGCCATTTTTTTCAGGCGTGAATCTTGCAGATGTGATTCGGCTCATCGAAGCTGCTGCACGTTTTCGCATCCTTCGGAAAAGAGCAAGCTTTCGAAAACAAGTGCTTTGTTTTGGATTTGACGAGGCTCTTTTTCAAAACCTGGCTATAGGACTAGGTTACCGATCCAATAGCCTTCCTTTGAACTTGCTCACCCGGCGTGTAAACTTGGAACATGCTATTTCCGCCTGCGGTGAGGCGCTCCTTTTTGGGGTCGCTGGTTTTTTGCGTGGCGAGGAGTTCATGCAAGTTTCTGAAACGGCAAGAAATTATCTCCGAAACTTGTGGGATTTCTGGTGGATCTACCGTGATCAGTTTTCCCATCAGCAGTTGTCGCCAAAACTGTGGAGCAAAAGCTCCACCCGCCCATTGAATTACCCGGAACGCCGTATAGGGACCTTAGCAGTTCTCGCTCATCGATTGCCCGGTCTTCAACAATTAATGCAATTGCGAACCGAGTCAGCATTTGTTGAATTTATGGAATCTCTGCATCACCCATTTTGGCAGAGTCATTCTTCATTTTCTGCAAAGTCTCAGAAGGAGTGCCTTCTGCTAGGCAAGGAACGAACCTTAGATCTGCTCGTCAATTTTTTTTACCCAGTACAAGATTTGGAAAATCCTACCATTTGGAATAACTTCCAATCTATTCGACTTCCCCAAGCTCCTCAAAAAATCTTCCAATTAGCATCTATCTTCGTTGGAGAAGACCGCTTGCCGAAATCACGACTAATAGAAGCCGTTATTCAGCAAGGGCTTATACAAATGGACTCACACTTCAGTCACTTTGCTATCCAATCCAAAATGGATAAGGAGCCTAAATAGTTGAAATGAAACGAAATCTTCCAAGGTATTTGCAAAGAATGCAAACCAGGCAAAAAATTAACACTAAAATTCCGCCGGTTCCGACACCCAAAACGTCTGTTGGGCTAGCATTGGTCACCAATCCGTCTTTTTCACATGCTATTCGAGCTAATAGAAAATTTTTCGGTATACAATCATTGGTGGGTAAAAAACGCTGAGATCCCAAATGCCTACCCATGGCGTTCCTAGTTCTTTTCTTGCGATTAGCAATAAGCTGTTCGGCTTTTCGTCTTATCGAGCGCATATGAGTTCAATCCTCACTTTAGCTTAAAACTAAGACTTTGCCGAAAAAATCGAAAAAAATATTAGGTGGAAACTACTACAGGTAGATTGAAAAGTGTATTTTGCTAATTATTAGCAGCTTATATCCCATAGGGATGCCTGGGTCCTTCAATATGGGAGCTACGGGTCCCTCCGCTTTTGTTGGCAAATTTTTCGCGGAGCGGACGGGTCCCAAAAATAGAAAAGGAATATGTTTGAAATTAACAACTTAAATTTGAAAGCGCCGATAAGAACCGCGTTTTCGCGGGTGGCATGTTTTTTCGATTATAGCAAGACCCCTATAAAATGATCACAAATTTGGATGGTATTTTTTATTCGGGAGCGGCGCAAAAGGAAGGCCATATCCATGATAGGGACTGCGTTTTACAACAATGGCTGAGGGAAAAGATCCACAAAGTTGCTCTCATTTTATAGGAGTTTCGCTAAAAACCGCCTGTAATGCACTGTTTGCCTTGCTGGTAAATAAATCCTAATACGTATTACCCTTATAGGGAACAACTTGTAGATAAAACAAGCGTGGCGAAAGGACTAACTAGTTGAGTCTGAAAAAAGCGTTTAAGCTATTAAACATCCATGTGTGCGGGTATTTTGACAGTAAAAT
>PSRL01000158.1 GCA_003176035.1 Verrucomicrobiota bacterium | reverse complement strand
TGCTGCTGATTCTGTTGCTGCTGATTCTGTTGCTGCTGATTCTGTTGCTGCTGATTCTGTTGCTGCTGATTCTGCTGCTGATGATTCTGCTGCTGATTCTGCTGCTGCTGGGGTGGTGGGCGGTCCAGGTCTTTCATCATTTTTTCCACCACCTTTTTGTTATCGGCAGCTGCCGTGTATTTGGGATCTTCTTTCAGGACCAAATCATACTGTTGGAGAGCGGCCTTCCATTGTGCGCGTTTCTGTTCATGAGAAGCAACAGCTTCTCCTTTCCTTACCAGGGTGTTACCCATATTATATCGCGCCTTGGTCCTCAGCTTACCGGACTTTCCTAAAAGTGATTGGCCGAAAAAATTCAAAGCTTTATCATAATCTTGCAATTTGTAAGCTGCGGCTCCAGCAGCGAAAAGCGCTTCTTCAGTAGGATATTGCTTTGCTTCGGCCTCGAATTGCTTTAGGGCGGTCTGATAATCCCCCATTTGATAGCTCCTGAGGCCACTTTGCGCACGCACTGAAACCGAAGTGAGGAGTAATAGAAGAACCAGCGCCCGGCTATGACGGCCGGTGTCAAAGCGCCGTCGGCGACGTTCTCCTATCAACCACCAAACGACGAATAAGAAGATGGCCGGCACTAAGGTCCATTCGAATCTTTCGACCGGCTGTCGTGAAGTAAACGTCTGTCCTTGTCTTTCAGTCAACGGCAGGATACCGCGCTGAAAGATCTCTTGCGCTGTCGACGGGCTGAGGTGCGAATAAAATCCTCCGGTTACTTTGGCAATTTCTTTGAGCCGGCTTTCATCTAATCGGCTGATTACCGGTTTGTCGTTTGAGTCTCTTACGAAATTTTGTTGTCCCTCCTCAGTAAGGATGGGCAATAAAGAACCGGTTGAAGAACCAACTCCCACGGTAAAAATGCGAATTCCTTGGTCTGCTGCTTTTTTTGCTTCTTGAACGGCGTTTTCTTCGAGATCTTCACCATCAGACACTAGGACCAATGCGCGAAATGTTCCTTCAGCATGTCCGAATGCCTCCTCGGCGGCTCGAATAGCCGAGGAGATATCGGTGCCTCCGCGTGGAATCGTATTTGTGTCCAACTCCTTCAGGTTATTCAAGACAGCGCTATAGTCGGTTGTCAATGGGGCCTGCAGGAAGGCTGTACCGGCAAAAGCAATCAAGCCTAAGCGATCCCCCTGAAAAAGGTTCATTAAATCCTGCCCGAATAGCTTAGCCCGTTCCAAGCGGCTTGGGGCATAATCGGTTGCTAGCATGCTGCGGGAGGTGTCCACCGCAAGAATGACGTCTCTTCCCAACCGAGTGGTCTGTGTGGAAATAACGCCCAATTGAGGTCTTGCTAAGGTTGCAAGTAACAAAGCTATACCTGCTAAAAAGATTATGGCACGCAGGATCCTCCGTCCAATGCTAACAGATCCTATTAATTGTTCACGAAGGCGAGGCGCAACAATTTGCTGCAAGGACTTGGCGCCGCGTTGATGTGCCCACCAGAAGAGCAAGGCGAGAATTGGCAAAGTCGCCAGCGCAAAAAACCATCGTGCTTCACCAAAATTTAAGGAAGTCGTTTCCATACTGTTTGAGAGAGGAGGGCTTCCAGAAGGAGTAAGGCTAGTGCGGCGGTTACCAACCAGGGAAAAAGATCGCGATAAAGAGAAATCTTGGTCCTTTCCGATTTCGATTTTTCCATCTGGTCAATTTCTCGAAAAATCTTGATCAGCGATTGGCCGTCGGCTGCGCGAAAAAAATGACCTCCGGTCACTTCAGCAATTTTTTCCAGCGTCGGGAGATCGGTCATAAATTGTGCCGATTCATAGACCGTTTTTCCGAAATTATCCTGAACAGGATAAGGAACCCGGCCATTGGAGCCGGCACCAATAGTATAAATTTTGATGCCTAGCGCCTTGGCGGCTTCTGCCGCTGTCAGCGGAGAAATTCGTCCCGCATTGTTCGCTCCGTCAGTTAGTAACACCAGAATTTTAGATTTTGCACCGTGTGCTCTTAACCGTCGGGCAGCTGCAGCAATAGCCGAACCAATGGCAGTGCTGTCCTCCACTATTCCCACCCGCACCCTGTCCATGTTAGCCATCAGCCAATCGTGATCCAGCGTAGGTGGACTCACTAAATACGGGCGGCCCGCAAATGCAATCACCCCAATGCGATCATTTGGACGCTTGCTAATAAATGTTTGGGTAACGGCTTTTACAGCATCGACTCGACTGGCGCGTCGGCCATCGATGCTCATGTCTTCCGCCTTCATGGATCCCGAGATATCCAGAGCCAGCATAATATCCACGCCACTGGCCCGGATATGACTGATACTCTTGCCCCATTGAGGACGCGCAGCGGCTAAAATGAGTAACGCCAAAGCTAGCAATAATAAAGCTTCCAAGAGATTGCCGGCACGGGTACGCCTTTTTTGCCCGAGGCTTGTTAAAATCTTGGTAGACGAAAATCGTACGGCAGCCCGGCCTCCCACGCGCCCTTTTAAAAAGGAAAGAATAGGAAGAGCTAAAAGAAAAAACAGCACCCACGGATAAACAATGGTTAGTCCTCCAAATTGGAAAGGCTGTGTCATGTGGATTTTTAATTTTGGTGTCGTGTGTGCACGAGTTTTTTTGCCTGTTCGAGCAAGGATGCGCTTTCATCCAAGCTGACTTCCGCTTTAGCGAACTTGATCAGGTCAACGGTTTGAAGAAATTTGCCAAGCATGGCTTTCTCTTCAACGGCAAATACAGCGTTATTCCGAATGGACTCTAAAAACTCTAAAGAGGTTTGAGTGGGCGCTCTGAGCCCATGTTCTTCATGGATATAATGGCGCAGAATGTCAGAAACCTCCACGCCAAAATCGTAAGGCGAGATCGCCTTGATACGCGCCCGGAGTAAGCTCAACGCAGCAAGTGCCTTTTCCGGGGGCGACATTTTTCGCTTTTTGAAAAAAAAGATTTTGGCGATCCAAATCAACAAGACACAGAGTCCAAGAAGAATTACTGCCCCTAATATGACCATCCAAAGGGGATAAGGAAAAAAGGGAACAGGTGGCGCAATATCATGAAGAGGAGCGGGAGCATCGTTCATCGCGTTGCCGATCTCCTTTCTCTTCCTTCAAAAAAGGCCCGAAGCGGCGGCAATACGTCCTGATCCGTCCGGAGCGACACAATGTCAACCCCATAACTCCGCAATTGCTTTTGTTGCTGTTCTCTCCGTTGCTCTTCGAGTTGAAGGAAACGGGCCATCGCTCGAGAGTCTGACGTGTCGATATCCACTTGAAGTCCGGTTTCCGCGTCTTCAAAGGTCACAATTCCAATATTGGGAAGCGCGGTTTCGGCCGGGTCAAAAATAGGAAAAGCAGTGACATCATGGCGTTTGCTTGTCACAGCAAATTGCTTGGAAAAATCGGCGGCAATAAAGTCAGACAAAACAAATACGACGGCTCGGCGAGAAATAAGGCGGTTGAGCGTCTCGAAAGCAATAGCAAGATTCGTACCCATTCCTTTCGGCTCAAAAAATAAGGTTTCGCGAATCAATCTCAAGATGTGAAGACGCCCTTTCTTGGGTGGAATAAAAAGTTCCACGTGGTCGCTAAATAAAATCAGACCTACCTTATCGTTATTTTGAATAGCGCTAAATGCTAAGAGAGAGGCAACTTCCGCTCCAAGTTCCCGTTTACTTAAATGTACGCTTCCGAATGAGCCGGAAGCGCTGACGTCCACCAATAACATCACTGTAAGTTCCCGTTCTTCGACGAATTTTTTAACATGAGGCACATTCATACGCGCAGTGACATTCCAGTCGATGCTGCGGATTTCATCACCCGGCGCATACTCGCGTACTTCGTCAAAATTCATGCCGCGGCCTTTAAAGACACTGTGATATCGACCGGCAAAGGAGGAATTGACCAATCTCCGCGTTTGTAGTTCGAGCCGTCGAATTTTTCGAAGGATCTCGCGTGGTTGTTGCATACTGAATTAGGGCACCGGCACACCGGCAAAAACTCTCTCGATAATGCTTTCGCTCGTAACCAATTCGGCTTCAGCCTCGTAGGTCACACCGATTCGATGTCGTAAAACATCGGTTCCGACGGTTTTTACATCCTGCGGTGTCACATATCCGCGGCCAGCAATGAATGCATGAGCTTTTGCGGCGAGCGTGAGAAAAATCGTCGCCCGGGGAGAAGCCCCATAGCGAATCAGACCGTCCAATTTCAATTTAAATGCAGCTGGTTCGCGGGTGGCTCTTACGATATCGACTATGTAATCTTTGACCCGATCGTCCACATAGATTTCATTTACTATACTTCGCGTCCGGATAATTTCCGCCGGGTCTACAATACTCTGAACAGAAAGTCTGGGCGCAGAAGTTGCCATGGTATTTAAGATAGCACGCTCCTCCTCACGAGTAGGATAGCCGACGTTTACTTTGAGCATGAAGCGATCTAACTGGGCCTCGGGCAATTGGTAGGTGCCTTCCTGTTCGATAGGGTTTTGTGTAGCCAAAACCAGGAAAGGATCGGGAAGCAAATAAGTCTGCTCGCCAATAGTTACTTGTCGTTCTTGCATCGCTTCCAACAACGCACTTTGTACTTTGGCGGGTGCCCGATTGATTTCATCGGCAAGAATCAAATTGGAAAATATAGGACCCAACTTGGTAGTGAATTCTCCCGTGCGTGGATTATAAATTAACGTGCCAATCAGATCCGCTGGCAGGAGATCTGGAGTAAACTGCACCCTCTGAAACCCCGTCTGAATGGTTGCGGCCAGTGTTCTTACCGTAAGGGTTTTTGCCAGTCCGGGTACACCTTCCAAGAGAACATGCCCGTTTGTGATTAATCCGATCACTAGCCGGTGCACGAGACTGCGCTGCCCAACCACCACCTTTCCGACTTCGTCCAGCAAAGGCTGAACCCAGTGCCTGGCATCTTGAACCAGCTTATTTAATTCTAAGGACGCATTCGCCATAACCATATTTGTAGAATAGAGTAAAATGCCGGACCCCCACTGCTAATATTGCACTATGGAGCCCATTTCGGAGTACCTATGAACCTGCCTGATGTATATTGCGAGCCGCTACGCTGGTTTCTCTGAGAAGTGAATTACAGATCAAATTTTTGTACAAGTTTCTCAAAAAAGGACCGGTGAAGTCCCTACTAGCAAGGTTGCCGGCCCTTTAGGCCCAAGCCCGGCAGCGATCGGATTGTCCAATCCGCTCTCCGGGCCCGCAACAACATATGTCAATTTAATTCATAAATGCTCTGGTTATTATTGATCTGAGACACTTCAGGCGACCAAGCGTTCGATTTTTTCTGTCCAAACCGAATCCGGATGTCCTTATGTCCCACCATAAATCGCAGATTTCAAGGCAAGTGCCTTATCTAGAGATTCTTCTATGGTGTTTCCTAAAATACAGTAGTGGCCCATTTTGCGCCCCGGCCTGGGTGGGGATTTTCCATACAAATGAAGTGCCGCAATAGGCTCGGATAATATTAAGTTCCAATCGGGCAGCTGCTTATCCCAAGCCTCGCCCAGCAGATTTACCATCACGACCGGCGACAAAAGTCTAGTCGAACCTAATGGCAGATTGCAGATAGCGCGGAGCTGCTGTTCAAATTGGCTGGTAATACAGGCATCCACAGTAAAATGTCCTGAATTGTGCGGCCGAGGTGCGAGCTCATTGACAAGTAGGCGACCGTCGTGTGTAAGGAAAAATTCTATTGCCAAAAGGCCGACCACTCCCAAAGCCTCTGTAATATCACGCGCCAACATTTCCACTTCCAGCTGAATTTGCCGGTCTAAGCGCGCCGGAATTATGGAATAATCCAGAATGTGGTTTGTTTGAACATTTTCAGAAATGGGGTAGGCACTCAGACTTCCATTGGGTGAACGAGCGCAAATAATCGAAATTTCTTTGTAAAAATTGACCCATGCCTCAACCACCCCCCGTTCCGCATGAAACGCCGCCCATATTGCTTCCAAATTCTGTTCTTCGTTGATCTTAACTTGTCCTTTCCCGTCATAGCCGCAATCCACCGTTTTCAGGATACAAGGCATGCCAAGCTCGGAAACCGCAGTCCGCAAGGACGCAGCTGAATTGACTATTCGATAAGCCGGTAGCGGATAGCCCTGGGACAATAAAAAATTCTTTTCGCGCTCCCGGTTTTGACAGATTCTTAGGACCTCCGCTGAGGGACGAACAGGACGTTCTATTGCCAAAGCAGTCAGTGTCTCCGAAGGAATATTTTCAAATTCAAAGGTAACAAGGTCCGTATACCGAGCAAATTCCTTTACGCAATCGCGCTCTTCATAAGGCAAGGAATATTGTTTGTCACAGACTTGTCCTGCGGGACTATTTTCTAAGGGTTCCCAAACATGCACCTGATAGCCCATACGACGGGCTGCGAAAGCGAACATACGGCCAAGCTGCCCCCCTCCCAAAAGACCGAGAGTACTGCCGGGCAAGAAGCAAGGATTGACTTGTGAAGCTCCCGTCATCATTCTGTTAGCTCTCTGTCATGTTTCGCGGAGCCTTCATTCATCGTAAAACAACACCCTTCGCCATATCGATACAATTGCTCTGAGCACGCCATGGATCATGTCGTTTATTGGATAGTCTTAGGGGTTGTAAAGGTCGTAAGATCACTACCGCTCTCGATTTGTTTCGCAACCGGCCGGATGCTAGGAGCCCTGGCATGGGCTATCCTGCCCACCTACCGCCGATTGGCAAGAGAAAATATGTCTCGCGCTTTTGGAGATGAGTACTCCGCCAGTCAAATTCGTGATTTGGTTTTTAAACATTTCGTTACGGTAGGCGCCAACTTTCTGAGTGCATTAAAAATGCCTGCTCTAGACGAACGGGCAATCAGTAATCATTGTGCAGTTGAAAATAAAGAGTTTTTATTATCACACTTACAAAAAGGAAAAGGGGTGGTAATAGCTATCAGCCATATCGGAAATTGGGAGCTCTTTGCCCAACTTAATTTTATGCTTCCCAACGTCCCGACAGGTACCATTTATCAGCGCCTGCGGAATAAAGGGCTCAATAGACTCATTGACAATGATCGCAGAAGCCGCGGCGTGCTAACTTTCGATCGTAAAAAGGGGTTTGTCGGAGCTGTCGCGTTATTGCGAAAGGGGGGTGTCGTTGGGGTTTTGGTAGACCAACATGCTGGGGACAGTGGTCTGTGGACTCCCTTTTTCCGTCGACTTGCCTCCACCTCTCCTCTTCCCGCCACTCTCGCACGCAAGAGCGGCGCAGCGGTGGTGCCGGTTGCTATTTTTACGACTGGTTTTGCTCGCTGGAAAATTTCGGTCAGCCCGGCTATTCCATACGACGACAACCATTCCCATCAACTCACGGCAGACATCAATCTGGCATTGGAAAAGCAAATTCGAGAGTCTCCGGCAGATTGGTTCTGGATACACAATCGCTGGAAATTGCCGGACCCTCGCATTCTACTCGCGAGAGAAAAACGCGGGATCTATCTCCCCGACAATCAAAAACTGCAAGCTTTTTCCATACTCATCCGTTCCAGTAACTGGTTGGGAGATGCTATTATGAGTGTCCCAACTGTTCAGGCACTTAAAAAGGGACGTGCGGATACAAAAATTACCGTATTAACCGTCGAAAAATTAGCGGAACTTTGGAAAGCCATCCCGGAAGTCGACGAGGTCTTGACGATTGATCAAAATCTCTGGAACA
The DNA here is from genome assembly GCA_003176035.1 of Verrucomicrobiota bacterium. GTDB lineage: Bacteria > Verrucomicrobiota > Verrucomicrobiia > Chthoniobacterales > Xiphinematobacteraceae > Xiphinematobacter. The sequence goes on along the minus strand of PSRL01000158.1, from coordinate 4,175 downwards.
CGGCGCGGAAATTGCGAGAAAAATTTGATGTTGCTATACTTTTTCCAAATTCCATGCGAAGCGCTTTGGAAGTCTTTTTAGCTGATATCCCTCGCCGGATCGGATATCGGGGACACCACCGGCGTTGGCTTCTAAATCAGCTCATAGACGAGCCAACACAACTTCAGCTCATCCCTAAACACCATGCCGAGCGCTTTGCTCATATGGCAATCCAATTAGGCGGCCCCTCCCCGATATTTCAGCCTTTGCATATTTCCACCAAGGGGCCCTCTTCCTCCTTGGGATTGTGTCCGGGAGCAGAATACGGATCTGCTAAACGCTGGCCCGCACATTGTTACCGGGAAGTGGTTGAGAAGATTTCCCAACAAACCGGTCTGCAATGGAAAATTTTTGGAACCGCCAAGGACAGTTCCATAACTCAGGAGATCATCTCCGGCTTGCCGAAAGATATTATTTCGGACCTTACCGGAAAAACCGATATGGCTCAGCTGATTTCCGAATTGGTATCGGTTCGACTGCTTCTGACAAACGATACGGGAACTATGCACCTGGCTAGTTTATTGGGAGTGCCGGTCGTTGCAATTTTTGGGTCTACCGAACCGTTGCTCACCGCCCCTTTCGGAAATAGAAACCGAATATTGCGTCATCAAGTGGAATGTAGCCCTTGTTTCCTTCGAACTTGCCCGATGGACTTAAGGTGCATGAAGGAGATTACAGTTCAACAAGTAACAGCGGCTATCCTGGAGATTTTAGATCCTCCGGGAAAAAATTAAGGCAAATTACGATCTCGGCGGAACCCACGATAACTGTAAAAGTCGCAAGCGACACCTGGTTCAGCACACCTTTGTCGGGGCCCCAGCAGGTGTCGCGAGTAGAGAGTTCAACCTACTCGCACCCTGCTGATTTGCTTGGACTTATTTCCGTTTGGCCCCATGAAAGCGAAAACGACCGGGTTCGATCTTTCTCACTTCACCCAAACGCTTGCCCGTTGTGCTAAACCATACATGAACATTTGCTTTGGGAACCCCTAGCTTAGAAGCGATGTCTGCGACTGTGATTCCATTTTCGCCCGCATGTTCTAATACTTCGAGAATGCGTTCCTTGAGCGCACCTGGTTTTTGACCACGATTTCCTTTCCGTCCCCTTTTCTGAGGAGTTTGTGCTTTAGGTGGTCTCCCTTTTCTTCCGACTCGGCTAGGGGCGCTTCCTCCAAGAAGGCGTGTGATGTCAGCCTCCACCGCTTTGACCTTTTCCAAAAGGTCTTCACGGCGTTTTGCTAAGGTTACGAGCTCCTCCATGGAAGCCGAGGTAAACGATTCAATATTCATCTGATACTTATTTGCTTATGGGTTGATGTTGAAGGTCATTTTGCCGTTCGTTTCTCACTTTAGTAAGAAATTTTCCTAAGTTGAACAACATGTAATGGCTTCTCCGAATACTAAGAGCAGTTTTTTTCTCAGATACAAACAAAAATATTAAGAAACATTTAAATCACTTTTAAACTCCTCTCAATAGGGGCGCCGAATAATGCTAACAGTAGCGGTTTCACCAATGCGTAAGGGCACAGGGGGATGCGGATCAAATTTAATCCTTACCGGAAAACGTTGGGGCAATCGCACCCATTCAATGGTCTGTTGGACCTGTGGCAGGAGATTTACGGCCGCGCCATCTGTCCGGTGGATGCCCCAGCCGACACTTTCCACCTTTCCATAAAAAGTCATTTTCGGATGGGACATGAGTTTGATTCGTACGGAATCGCCGACGTGAATGTGGGCGAGTTGGGTTTCAGTAAAATATGCGGCAACCCAAAAGGAATTTGAGTCGACCAAAGCAAGTAACCGTTGCCCCGCGGTCACATACGTCCCAGGACTAGTATCAAAATTAGTCAAGTAGCCGTCGATTGGTGAAACGACACGCGTAAAACCAAGGTCGAGATGAGTGGCCTGAAGTGTAGCCTGTGCCGTACGAAGAGTGGCTGCAGCGGAAGCGTATTCATCCTGTGCATCCTGCAAATCCCGCAAATCAATCACTTTTTTGTTATAAAGAATGGTATTGCGGTCCAACTGCTGTTTAGCACGCACCAGGTTTGACTGCGCTTGTTCCAAAATACCTTTGGCCTTAAGAAAACTCGCTTGATAGGTGCTTGGATCAATTTCAAAGAGAAGATCTCCCTTACGCAATCTCTGGTTATCATTCAACGGGATGCAAATAATAGGACCTGAAACGCGTGGGGCTATACCCACCACATTAGCGCGAATTTGTGCATCCCGCGTCCAAGGAAAATGGACAAAGCGATAATATAAAAGGCCGAGTGCACCCAAGGCCAAGGCAGTGGCCACGATAGTGATCGAGATACGGGCAACTGACCAAGTCCATCTCATGGGCTACATATTAATCCGATGAGGCAGGCGAACAAGATAACCATTGCGATAAAAAAAAGAGGGAGATGCCAAACAAAGCGTGTCCAGTTAAGCCTTTCCATGCCATTGATTAAGAGCATAGCACAGAGGAATCCTAGAAATGTGACCGGGACTATCCAGGGTATATAAAGGCCCAAGATATTGACGTCTGGCTCGAAAAAGGGCTCAAAAAACATACGCTGACTAGCAAATTTACCTTCTTCTTTACCGACTCATAGTCAATGCTAATCTAATGGCCGAAGTGAGCGCTCCAACTCCCATCAGATGGCTGCGCCTCCAATACGCACTTAAATTTGCGGTAGCAGGAGTTTTGACTTTATACTGTGCCTCCTGGCTACGTTTGGACAGCCTTTCGTGGTCCATTTCGACCGTCGCGGTTCTGATGGTGGCCCAATATGTGGGGGCAATGGCCGAAAAAGCTTTCTTCCGTTTGCTAGGCACGGTAATCGGAGCCCTTCTGGGTATCTCACTCGCCGGTAATTTTCTGGGCAATGGGCCGCTATTTCTCACGCTGGTCTTTCTTTGCGTGACATTTTTAAGCTATATGGCTTACGGAAATCGGGCGCCCTATGCTTTCCTACTGAGCGGATTGACTTTATTACTTGTCATTTCAGGAATTTTATTCGCTCCGGAAAAGGCATGGCAGACGGGTATTTCGCGCGCACTCAATATTATTGTCGGAATCATAGTCACACTTTTTGTCAACACCCTCCTTTGGCCACGCCACGCACGATTGGAATTTCATCGTCTTGTTGCAAAAATGTTATCTCGCGCGGAAAGAGCTCTCCGGGATGTCGAACAATCTTTTCACATGCAGGAGAGCAACCTGAGGCAAATCATGGGCGAAATCGAGGCGAGTCATCTCAAAGACATCGAACTTTTACAGACGCTGCTTCGATATGGAGCTCGTGAAAGCTCCGCATTTGCCGCGCGAATTCCCACCTATCAAATTATTGTGGATCGGGTGAATCGCCTCTATTCCATTCTCATAGCGGCCGCGCAAGCTCCCCATGCGAATAGTGTATTTGCGCAGCGCATGAAAAGAGAACTGTGTCATCTCCTTTTTGCCATTGAACAGGAATGCGCACTTTTTCGTGAGAGCCTAATCCTAGACTCCGTGCCTCAAATAGGAGCACTCGAAGCGGCTTGTGAAGCTTTCAAGCACCGCCTGGAAATTCTGCGAACCGCTGAAGTGCATCTCAAAAATGAGTGCGGTGAAATCGCGAGTTTCGCAGGATTTGCCATGGGTTTTTTAGAAGCGGCGGACCATCTTCGCGTCTTTAGGCAACAACTAGTTCGTCTCTTCGGCGGTTCACGCTATCAGCCGGAGATTTTGGAGGAAAAACAACGTGGGTTCACGCTCAATCTGAATCACCTGATTTCAGCTTTAAGGGCGAGCTTGACAGCCATTCTCGCGCTGATTTTTTGTGATTGGTTCCATCCTCCCGGGTTTACTCTCATTCCGGAAGCGGCCTGGCTTTTTATCATGCTGCCTCGCAATTACTTTCAGGGACATGAAAATCAAAAGGCCATTTTCTATACTTTTTGTATCACCCTGATCGGCCTTCCAGTTTTAGTTCTCCTTACATTCCTGGCACCGTGGATCGCAAATTATTTTTATGCGAACATTTTTCTTTTCGTCTCTTTTTTTTTATTGGGCATCATTTATTTCGAACATGTGGGACTCTTCACTCAACGCATGTATGCGGTTACGCTTGCAGTGGCGGGTGCGGTAAATTTGTGCCAATATTGGCC
>PSRL01000199.1 GCA_003176035.1 Verrucomicrobiota bacterium | reverse complement strand
CTTTGGCTGAATCTGAGCCCCAACCACCTGGATCGATATCACAACTTCGAAGATTACCGGAAGGCGAAACTACGCATCTTTCTGAATCAGACAGCCGAAGATTTTGCCGTCGTCAATGCTCGGGACCAGCTCCCTCGGCTAGCGGCAAAGCAGGTCACCTTTAGTGCGGAGAAACATGCCAAGGCCGATTTTACTCAACGGAACGGCAAAATCTATTTTCGCGGAGCCCAAGTTTTGGATCAGGAGTCGACACATTTGCAGGGAATCCACAACGCGGAAAATTTAATGGCCGCACTAGCAGCCGGGCACTGTCTGGGCCTCGAATTTGCAGCGATGACCCAGACGGTCTCACAGTACACGCCTCCGGAACACCGCTGCGAACTCGTTCAGGAACGGCGGGGGGTCCGTTGGATTAACGATTCAAAATCGACCAATCTCGATGCTTTGGAAAAAGCGATAAGGTCCCAAACCGGACCGTTGATTTTAATTGCTGGTGGAAAAGACAAGGGATTTGAATTTGATGATATCGGCGACCTTGTAGCAAAACGGGTAAAGATCGCTATTCTCATCGGGGAAATGCGCAACCGCATTGCGGCTTCCTGGCAGAATGTGACCTCGAGGGTTTGCGAAACGTTGGATGAAGCCGTTTGCTTAGCGGACTCGCTTTCTCAAAGGGGCGATACTGTCGTGTTTTCACCAGGCACCTCTTCATATGATATGTTTCTAAATTATGAGGATCGTGGAAATCGATTCAAAAAACTTGTTCGCTCCTTGCCAGACTAAAGCTAGCAGACGATGAAACCCAGAGCACCAGCAAAACTCAGATTACGCCGAAGAAGGTCTCCGATTCAACTGAAGATGGCCTCACGTCGCGCAAGTACCGCTAACGCGGAAGAGGAGGATGACCATGAAGACGAAAGTAATACGATGAAACTCTCGCATGCGTTTTTTGTGGTATTAATTCTCCATCTTGTTCTCATAGGGGGAATTTTCGGCTTTAATTATATCAAAGCGCGGCAGATTCCTTCCTTGCTTCGGCCTCAACAAACTCCGGCTCCGCAGGAGGACAAGCGTCCCGTCAACAGCAATACGGGCACCCCTAAAGCGACAGCCAGCCCTGCTGCCAAAAGCTCGGGCGTTTCGGGCGAAAGCATAGCTGCGGCAGCCAGCACAAGCCAAAGACCTCAAACTTCAGGGATTTCTGAGAATCCAACGAGCAAATTGCGAATTCATCGGGTAGCGGAAGGAGAAACCTTGTCACGAATAGCTGTTGCCTACGGGGTGACCGTCGCACAGATCGAGAAGGCAAACGGCATCTCACAAGTTAGTGATGGAGAGCTGCTTAAAATTCCTCCCCGCAACAGTTCGAGATCTCCCTCCCCTTCCACACCCCCTCAGGCGACAAGCACCGCACCACAGATACGTAAGCTTGCCACTCTTCCTGCCATCCATACCTCAGAGAAAGCGAGGTTGAGCGATGGAAAGCCCATGCCAAAAGCCGCCCGTGACTCAAATCGAAAACACCCGCATGAATCAGGATCGACACCGACTGATCACGCAACTCATGGCGCTAAAGGCACCGCACAAAAGGAGGGCAATCAAATTATCTACACAGTAGTTGCCGGAGACAATCCTTACTCCATTGCACGGAGATTCCGGATCAACTACCTAAAGCTTCTGGAACTCAATCATATTAAGGACCCCACCAAACTTCAAATCGGTACCAAATTGAAGATTTTCCTAAAAAAAGAATCATAGAGGCCCTCCATGCGTTTTCTCCACCGACATAGTGTTCACATTCTTCTCATCGCTGTTTTCGGACTATTAGTGCTTGGAATTGTAATGCTTTTCAGCACCAGCGCCTTTGCGCAGGATAGTCATGGAGATACATACTATTTTGTCAAACGCCAGTTCGTCTGGTTGGGGATCGGGATGTTCTGCTGTCTGGCGGGGGCTTTAATTGACTACCATTGGTGGGAGAAGACTTGGGCGGTTTGGCTCGGGATTTCGCTCTTATTATTAGTGCTGTGCTTCATCCCCAATATCGGCATGAAAATCAATGGGTCTTGGCGCTGGATTAATTTACGAATTCTCGTTCTCCAACCCAGTGAAATCACAAAACTCGCTTTGGTATTTTTTTTAGCTTGGTGGTTCTCCAGATTTGAGAATCACCCCAAGCGGCTTCTCATGGAGTTTGTCGCCCCCGCCGCCGTAGTGAGTATACCAATAGTTTTAATTGCCAAGGAAGTGGATTTGGGTACGACCTTCCTGATTCTAATTACAATATTTTTGATAATGTATGTTGCCGGTGTCAGCCTTCGCTGGTTAATTCCGGTTGCGGTTGGCGGGCTCGGTTCTATCCTTTTTATCGCCCTTCATATGCATGAACGTGCGAATCGACTGTTAGCCTTTTTGCATCCCGAACAATATCGCTTGTCCGAGGGATTACAACAGTGGCAGGCATTAATCGCCTTTGGCTCGGGCGGGCTCCAAGGCCTCGGCCTGGGGGAAGGCCGCCAAAAATATCTCTACTTGCCATATGCTCACACTGATTTCATTTTTGCCATGATTGGGGAAGAGCTGGGTTTAGTCGCGACTTTAGCAGTTGTCTTTAGCTATTTGTTGATCTGTTTGTGCGGGTCGTTAACTTCCATCAACGCTCAGGATCGCTTTGGCACTCTCCTCGGATATGGTCTGACGATGCTAGTCACTATTCAGGCAATCATAAACATTGGCGTAACACTCTCTCTTTTACCTAATAAGGGAATGCCACTTCCATTCATTAGCTATGGGGGTTCCAATTTGTCGGTTTGCCTTTTTGCCGTGGGCATTTTAATTAATATCCATCGAATGGGCCGCCCACTCGATCGAATATCGCCGCATCTTCAAGTTGGAATCAATATGTTGACCAAAAGAATTTAGCTGAAAATTCATGAGAATTGCTATTGCGTGTGGAGGTTCCGGAGGTCATTTATTTCCCGGGCTGGCCGTTGCGGAAGCATTGAGCAAGCGCGGTCATGAAATTCTTTTATTGGTCTCGGAAAAGGAGATCGATGCAATGGCACTCAAGGCTCATCCGGAGTTTCGTTTCGAAAAATTACCCGTCATTGGGCTGCCTGCCGTATTGTCACCCGATTTTGTTCGATTTTTACAGCGGGCATGGGAAGGCTTTTCAAGATGTCGGGCGATATTCCGACGCTATCGGACCTCAGCTGTTTTGAGTATGGGGGGATTTACCTCCACCGCACCACTGGTTGTCGCCAAAATGGCTGGGATTCCCACTTTCATCCACGAGTCCAACTCCATTCCCGGCCGTGCAAATCGGTGGGGTGCGCGCCTTGCCTCACGCATCCTCCTGGGATTTGCACAATGCCAAACGCATTTTCCAAAGTCCGAGTGCATTGTCACAGGAACTCCAGTTCGATCTGTCATGGCTAAGCCACTCAATCGAGAAGAGGTGCTGAGGACGTTTCGACTGGACCCTTTGTGCAAAACGCTCCTGGTCACCGGGGGAAGCCAGGGAGCTTCCGGCCTCAATCAACTTCTTTTTCGTGCGGCTGCACTTCTCCGAGATCTCCCTTTGCAAATTATTCACTTGACCGGAGAACGCGACGACGGGCTGGCAGCGGCAAATTATATGCGAGAAAATATCTCGGCCTATGTCGTCGCATTTCATCATCGCATGGAGGAGGTACTTTCCTGTGCGGATGTGGTGGTTTCCCGCGCCGGAGCATCCAGTTTGAGCGAACTCTCATATTTCGGGCTTCCGAGCATTTTAATTCCGTATCCATTTGCTACTGACAATCATCAGCAATCGAATGCCGAAGTCTTTGTGCAAGCGGGAGCGGCTGAAATGTTATTGGAATCGAAGACTTCACCGGAAGCGCTGGCACGGCTTATTACTGATTTGATGAATGATGATCAGCGCAGAAAAAAGATGGCCAAGCAAGCGAGAGAGGTTTTTCCGCACGACGCTGCCCAACGCATTGTTACCGTTATTGAGGAGATAGCCCAATGATTTCAGCAGAACATCTCGATGCCCTTTTGACTGGGCCTCCTCTGCGAATCCATATGATCGGCGTTGCCGGATCGGGCATGAGCGGCTTGGCAGCGTTATTAATGGCTTTAGGCCATCGGGTGAGTGGGTCCGATAAAGTCGATACGCTTGAGGTTCAGAGCCTAGCGGCATTAGGCCTGAAATTTGCGACTCCCCACCGGGCGGAACATGTTTGTGGCGTGGATCTTGTTACTCAATCTTCTGCCATCAAACCGGGAAACGCCGCCCTCGATGAAGCTCTCCGCCTCAATATTCCCATTGCAAGGCGCGCGGATGTCCTAGCTTCAATTATGAAGCAAAAAACTGGCATTCTGGTCTGCGGCATGCACGGTAAAACGACCACAACAGCCATGGCAGCTCATGTCTTGCGTCAAGGCGGATTGGACCCCAGCCACTATGTGGGTGCTGAAATTCCCCTGCTTGGAAGCAATGCCCATTGGTCTCCCCAAGGCAAATACTTTGTAGCGGAGGGAGATGAAAGCGACGGAACCATTACGAATTATTTTCCTGCTTACGCTCTGGTTCTCAATATTGAACCCGAACATCTGGATTTTTATAAAAACCTGAGTGCTATCGACGATGTTTTTTCCTGTCTAATTGCTCAAACCTCCGAAGCGGCGATTTATTGCGCCGATGACGATGGCGCTCGCCGCGTTTGTTCGTCGTCTTCGAAAGCAATCAGTTATGGTATGAACGCGTCATGTCATTACCAAATGACACTCATCTCGGGCAGCGGCGTCGGCACCTCGTTTACGGTCTCTCGACATGGCCAAACTCTCGGCGATATCTGGCTCAACGTGCCGGGCAAGCATAATGCTATGAATGCATTGGCCGTAACCGCTCTGGCGACAGAGCTGGGCATTCCGTTTCAAAAGGTGAAGGAGGCTTTTAAGTCTTTCTGCGGTGCCAAACGCCGATTTGAAATGAAATACGAAGATGACTCTCAAATGGTGGTGGATGACTATGGCCACCACCCCACGGAGATTCAGGCAACTCTCTCCACGGCGCGCTCCCTAGGAAATCATCACATTGTCGTCATGTTCCAGCCACATCGATATTCTCGGACTCAAGCATTGTGCGAGCAGTTTGGATCGGCATTTCAGGCTGCCGATGTGATATTTGTCACAGATATTTATGCGGCAAACGAGGATCCGATTCCCGGAATCTCCGGCCAAACCATCGTTGACGCAATTAAGGCCTCAGGTCATCCCGCCGCTTTTTTCCATCCGGAAGTTGAAACTGTACATCAGGCAGCGGGACGGGAATTGACGGAAAAGACGCTTTTCATTAGCCTCGGCGCGGGAAACGTGCATGAAGCCAGCTCGCGCCTAGCTCGTGATTTGGAGCTTCGCAGACATCTTCTCTCCACAATGGGCTCCGGCACCGTTCGACTCTATGAGCCTATGCGCGAACACACGACCCTCCGTGTGGGAGGCCCCGCTCAATTCTGGGTCGAACCGGAAACTGAGAAAGGTTTGGCCGCTCTTGTCCGTTATTGTTCATCGGAAAAGATCCCTTTCATGGTAATGGGACGGGGTTCAAATCTCCTGGTGAGAGACGGAGGAATTCGGGGTGTCGTCGCTTATCTGGCGCGTGGAGAATTTCTTCAACATAAGATCCAGGGACTGCAAATTACTGCCGGTGTCGGGGTACGCCTAAAACAGCTAAGCGGTTTTGCCAAAAAAGCGGGAATAGGAGGTTTTGAATGGATGGAGGGCATCCCAGGCAATTTAGGCGGCGGGCTTCGTATGAACGCTGGCGCTATGGGTGCGCAGACTTTTGATCAAGTGACGCAAATCAGATATTGTGATGAGAACGGAGAAATTTTTGTTAAGTCCCCGGCAGATCTTGAGATTCAATATCGCAATGTGCCCACATTAAAGTGCCATTACGCATTAGCTGCAACTTTGTCAGGACATCCTTCCTCTCCTGAAGAAATCGATCGCCGCCTTAAGGAATCGGAAATGAAGCGTCGTTGCAGCCAACCCATTGCTTCCAGCGCAGGTTGCATCTTTAAAAACCCTCGGAAAATCTCCGCCGGACAGCTCATCGAAGAGCTTGGACTTAAGAATTTTGTTGTAGGTCGGGCTCGCGTTTCAGAAGTTCATGGGAATTTCATCGTCAACGACGGCGGAGCCTCGGCGGAAGAAATTCTTACCCTTATTGATGAAATTCAAACCACCGCTCGACAAGAACGGGGTATTGAGCTTGAAACCGAGGTCGAAATCGTCGGGGAAAATGTGTAGTATGCCAGATTATCAACCGCTCTTTGAACTCAATCAGACTGCTTTAAATGATCTCAACATAGTTGTTCTCAAGGGAGGACCAGGATCGGAACGACAAGTTTCTCTTGCTTCCGGCGCTGCGGTTGCCAATGCGCTGCGCTCGCAAGGCCACCGGATCACTGAAATTGACGTAACTGATGAATGCGTAAAATTGCCCAAGAATACCGATTTGGTCTATAACATGATACACGGTACCTTTGGCGAAGATGGGGCCCTGCAAGCTCTCCTGGAACAAAAGGGAGTGCCTTTTACTGGCGAGGGATCTCGCGGCAGCCGCCTCGCTTTCGACAAAATTCTGACTAAGCGCAAATTTATGGAGGCTTCAGTACCCACTCCTCCATTTGAAATTCTACAGGCGGGTCAACAGCCCTCCGCCGCCCCACCATTTGTCCTTAAAGCTCCGAGACAGGGCTCCACAATTGGGGTTCACATCGTACGAGACCGCTCTCAAATAGGACCTGCAATGGCGGACTGCTTAAAATACGATCACGAAGTGCTTCTGGAAGCTTTTTTTCCGGGAAAAGAACTCACCGTCAGCATCGTTGCGGATCTTGCATTACCAATCATTGAAATCATACCGAACGAGGAAACTTATAACTATCAAAGCAAGTATGTCCCTGGTAAGTCCAGCTACTTCGTTCCGGCTCGTATTTCTCCCTCAGAGACTGAGATGATCCAAAAGGCTGCCCTCGCTGCGCATAATGCCCTCGGCCTTCGGAGCTACTCCCGCGTAGACATTCTTCTTAATGAGGCAGGCGGGATGGCTGTGTTAGAACTCAATACCATTCCCGGCATGACCTCGACCAGCCTGATGCCCAAAGCAGCCGCGGCAATCGGGCTCGATTTTCCAGCAATTTGCAAAATTATAGGCGTGCTTGCCCTCCAGCAAAGATAAAAACTATGAGAAAGCCTCGCAGCCCCTCCACCGCCTTTCGAAATCGAAGAACTCTGCTGTTAGACGTTAAAGCACGTAGAAATACGGCTCGCAAACGTCGCCGAGCGCGAATTTTTAATTTTACTTGGAAAGTCGGCCTGGGAGTGGCTTGTATGATTGTCACTTGGTTCGGAACTCAGAAGCTTGTCACCAAGTTCTTTTATAACAATTCCGAGTATAATATCAGACACTTTGTCTTGCCGGCTGAAGAAGTTCTTTCCAATCAGGAATTCTTTGCCACCACAGGTCTTCAGACGGGAATGAATATTTTTACAATCGACCTAGCGCAGGCGAGAAAAGCACTTCTCACGCTCCCTCAAATAAAAGACGTTCGCATCGAACGGGTCCTGCCGGATACCCTCCGTATCCGGGCGGAAGCAAAAAAACCTGTCGCATGGTTGGTGTCGGAAATAAATGGGAAAGACCCTTATACCGCTCCCGATTCCTTTCTCTTGGAACAAAACGGTTCCTTTTATAGAGCACCATCCTATTTAATTTCCCGTTATTTTTCGTTACCCGTGATTTATGGAATTAATCGTCAACTACTTGCCGCCGGAGACCATTGGGCATGGGAAGACTTGCACCAATCTCTGGAATTGCTCCGTCTGATTGCAAAGCGAAATGATCCGCGGTTAGCGCTCCATTCTTTGGATCTTTCGAAGGGCTATTGTATCAAAGCTCATGGTTCCCACCAGGAAGTAATCATTTTTTCAACCGAAGATTTTGACGAACAACTCAACCGTCTGCAAGAATTGCTGAATTTTTGCGACCGTTCGGGCAAGCAAATCGAATATGTTAATTTGTTTGTACATCGAAATACCCCCGTAAGATTTAGCATGACTGAGGCTATCCCGTTGCAGGTCGATCCTCATGCATCCTCAATTCCCTAATCTTTCGAATATTAATAGCAATGGGCAACAACCAAGTCATCGTTGGACTGGAAATTGGCACGAGTAAAATCTATGCGGTCGTGGCCGAGGGGAGGCGCGATGGTAGCGTGCGACTGCTCGGAATAGGAGAAACCCCTTCCAAGGGCGTCCGTAAAGGGGAGATCGTCGATTTTTCAACGACAGTGAAATGCGTCCACGAAACTCTGGCGGATGCTGAAGAAAAGAGTGATGTGGAAATTGAAACTGTCTGGGCGGCAGTTACTGGCGGCCACATAGCAAGTTTTAACAATCGCGGCGCTATTAGTATTCCCGAAGATAAAACCGAAATAGACCTGGAGGATCTGCGGGATGTGGAAATAAATGCTAAGGAAGTCAACATCCCTCAACAGCATGATTTTCTACACAGTCTGATCCAACATTATTACGTGGATGGCCAAGATGGGGTTGTTGACCCCCTTGGCATGATTGGCCACCGCTTGGAAGCAGACTTCCATATTGTCCACGGCGTGACGACCCGCCTACAAAATACGGTGCGATGTATTCGGGAAGCTGAGGTGGAAGTAGAGGATATTGTTCTTGCTTCTCTCGCATCGGCGCAAGCCGCGCTCAATTACCAGCAAAAAGAGTTAGGCGCCTTAGTGGTCGATATCGGAGGTGGCGTAACCGATTATATCGTCTATTCCAATGGAATTGTTCGATGCAGCGGCGTTCTTGCAATCGGTGGCGACCACATTACAAATGACATTTCGATGGGTCTCCATATTCCCATCCAAAAAGCGGAAAAGCTCAAAATAGAAAACGGTTCCGCCTCGCTAGGCGATAGCTTACCGGGCGATACTATTATCCTTAAGAGTGACACAGGCTTCGCCGGATGTGAAGTGGAACGCCGGATGTTAAACACCATTATATACGCCAGAGTGAGAGAACTTCTTGAGTTTTTAAAGCGTCAGGTAGAATCCGAATGTTCTCTGCATCGCCTGGGCGCGGGGATTGTTTTAACCGGTGGTTGCAGTCTTTTGCGAGGGATCAAATCCGTCGCTGAAGAGGTGTTTGAAATACCCGTCCATCTCATCCGTGCTCAAACGGCTCTGGCGGGCCCCACTTCCGCATTTGAAAATCCGCGGCTCTCCACAGCTATTGGCGTGGTAAAATACGCCCATGCGCTTCAGTCTGGTCTTCCCCAAAAGAGTTTCTTGGAAAAAATCAGTAATCAAGTGGGAAGCTTTTTTGAAAAATTACGAATTAGTTGATCGGTCCCACCTCCTGTTTATAATTATGTAAACTATGTTAGAGATCCCAAGAAGCTTAAAAACAATCGGGGGCAGCAACCTGAGCCGGACAAAAGTTCTGGGAATCGGAAATGCGGGCGTGAATTTGGTTGATCGACTCACTATCGAGCGTTCTTTTGAGCTGGAAACGGTCGCCATCAATACGGATCTCCAATCATTGGTTTCTTCAGTTGCAGACTCCAAAATCCCAATTGGCGAAAAGGCAACGCGGGGTTTGGGAACGGGTGGAGATCCTGAGATAGGGATGGATGCCGCCCACGAATCCAGAGGCACTCTACAAGCCGTCCTGGAAGATACGGCGCTGGCAATTATCTGTGCCGGTTTGGGCGGGGGAACCGGCTCAAGCGTTCTTCCCGTCCTCCTTGAAGCAGCACGTATGCAGGGAACGTTGACCACAGCAATCCTCACCCTGCCATTCCTTTTCGAGGGTCGACGGCGGATGCAACAAGCTCAAAATGCATTGGAACAAATCCGACCCCTTGCCGATGCTATCTTAATTTTCGAAAATGACCGCATGTCGGAAAGCGCACAGCCGAAGTTGGGCATCGGTGAAACCTTTGCACAGTCCGATTTATTTCTTACTCAGGCCGCAATGGCTATAGCCCGGCTCGTTTCCGGCAGTGGTCCTCTCCAACTCACCCTGGGCGACTTATCCACCGTGCTTCGGCCCAACCTAGGGATTTCCCTTTTTGGATTTGGGCGGTCGGATGGCGAGGACCGTGCCATGTCTGCTTTAAAACACGCTTTGGAAAGTCCGCTCTCTAATCGTGGAGATCTCCTCAATACAGCCGAGCGCCTTCTGATCCATATCGATGGCCCCTCTAACCTTCTTCTTTCGGAGGTTGAAGCAATCGTTCAGGAGGTATCTTCTAACTGTAGCCCTTCCACACATATTTTGTTGGGCATCGCAAATGGTTCTTTCCAAGATAGCAACTTGTCCGGTTCTCTTACCGTTTCACTTTTGGGCACATGCCTTCCGGCTTACGAAGTGCCCGAGGAAAGAGTGGCACCAAAAGATTGTGCGCTCGACTCGAGACCTTCCAGTATCTCAATGACCAGGTCAGCGGTTAGCCCGGTAGTGGAAATTTCTCCGCAGCCGGTACCCGTTCTCCATCCAATTTCCGAAGGGTTGCTGCCAATGGAACCTGAACCGATAGTAGATCAAGGACCGGAGCCCCAACAAGCTGAAGCCGCACTCCTACAGCCTCCTCCAGCAGTAAGGTTGCAATTCGTAGAAGAGCAATCGGTGGAACCCAAAACGTTGCCTCAATTCGTAAACGTCCACTCTCCTTCTCCCGAACGAGAATTCTCTTTTCCGGAAAATTCCGTTCCGTCGATTGAAGAGCAACAGGAAAATTCCGACGATTTTGTGCAAATGGAAAGCGAAACCATTGAAACAGCGACAACAGCGATGACGCCTCCGCCAAAACCTAAACAGGAAATTTTACAATTCGAACCCATCGCACGCGGAAGATTCGAAAAAAGCGAACCAACTATCGTTAACGGTGAGGATCTCGATGTGCCCACTTTTTTGCGGATGAAAATTAAGATGAAATGAAGGAAATACACGAGATCATCCGCCGAACTGGACTCATAGCGAAACCCCTATAAAATGATAGCAACTTGGTGGGTCTTTTTCCCTCACTCATTGTTGCAAAACCAAGTCCATACCATGGATAGCGCCTTGCTTTTGCGCCGCACCCAAAGAAAAAATACCATCCAAATTTGGGATCATTTTATAGGGGTTTTGCTATAGAACCGCTGAAAAGAGGTATTTTCGCTATAAATATCAATTTATTTTTTAAATTACTGGCAGTGAGGAGCAGCCGACTTTGCCAAAGGTTCGATCCGGCGTACAGCTGAGAGGATGTTCCACACAAAATTTGGCGGCCGCTTCCACCGGAGCCCAACGAAATCCTTCAGCTTCCAATAGCTTACGATAATAACAGCAAACCGTATAGTCGGGTTGAAGATCGAGCCTTTGAGGCAGTTGGGCAACTCGGTCATAAAGCCTGCGGCTTCTGAGGCTAAATGCTCCATTGCCCACCGCCATCGGTCTTACGGATGCAAGCCATGGAGCGCCAATGTAATCATATTCCAACCAAGAAGAGTCCCAACAATCGGGGTGCAAAATATAGCTATTCCCACGCACGGTCAAAAAATGAGTGGTATGCACCAGATTTGCAGTGCCGTAGAGCTCGACATGGACCTGCTCAGAAGCGGTCCTGTGCCAATTCAACCAAAGTACGCCACCGAAATCCGCCAATTTGAGCATTTGTAAAATTAATGAGAGGGCTGCTTCCCGATTCTTATTGTCGTAACAGACAAGTGTCACTGCGCTCAGGTCCAGTTTCATTTCTCCCATAAGTAAGCAAGATGTCTGCGAGGGAGATGCATTTTGAATGGGTAAATTCTACCCGGAAAGGGAGCAGGGAAGACTGTCGGGCAAAGCTCGCAACAGCCCTTCGAGCTCCTGGGGAAGCCCAAGCGGCAAATCTGTAGAGTAGTTAGTCGTCCCTGAAAAAGTCCCTTTGGCTAGAACGCATCAATGTCCGGAGGCAATTTGGTAACGAAATTTCGACCAGAAAATTGATAGTAAAATGA
>PSRL01000064.1 GCA_003176035.1 Verrucomicrobiota bacterium | reverse complement strand
TTTTTTCCAAAATAAATTCGTCGCGTACGCCAATAAAATATAATTGCTATCTATTTAGTTGCCGAAGTAATATCATCACGAAGTAGCACTTCGTTCCAGATTTCACATAGCACAGCGCTAAGTTCGGCGTACACGAAGGCGTCAAAAAACTCGGCGATCGAGGTGACGTCGTAGTTACAGCAACACCAGGTGCACAAGGCCAATCCACGACAGATTTGAGGTGCAAAGAATCAAGTTTTAGACCGACGATGTGTGCATGAGAGGTACCGTGTAGCAAGAGCTCAAGTGAACTAGTACATATAAGATCCGCGACTACCTCCTGGATGTTCTGCCTCGTTTAGGAAATTATTCTTCTACCAAAGTTGCCACGCTTACCCAGCTACATTGGTCTCCCTCTGGCTGATCGATTTTTTTGGCTCCCCGCTGAGATGAGTAGAGAGAAGAAGGGAGCCGTTCATCCCGATTTTCGAACTGCCAGTCGCAGCCCAGCAGCTCTCGGATTGGTAGAAAGGCACGAACACCTTCTTGAAAGGCTGGCAATTGTGATCCTCAACACAATCCCTCCAATGGTGAGTAGTGGATTGCCTCGCGGATCAATTGCCAGCCATATCCCCTCCCATCAACCCACTCAAAATGACGAAGGGCCTTTTTTTTGTCCCTGTTCTTAGCCAGACGGATACGACTCAATCAACCCACCACCTCAAACTCCTGGCCAAGAACCGGAGCTGATACCAGCTCGGCATAAGTTTTACCATTTCAGACTACCGGAATCTCTGCCTCGGAAATAATTTGGACCAAATCTGCAAGTTTTTCTTCTCTCAATGCCATCCCGTAAATCGGAATGTCAAAGAGCCCTCGCTTAGCTATACCTGAAATGCGCTAACCATAGAAACCACCTGTGGAATGGCCTGTTATAGAATTTCATCACCAGGCCCCGGAGGGTTATGGGGAACCTTTTTCATGACAGCAAGAAAATCTTCTCTACTGACAGGCTTAGCTCCCTTATGAACAATATTGCTTTGGGATATCCAGGCTCCAAGCGCTTGAGCCAATGCCAAACTGCAAAGCTGTTCCAATGGAACACCTTCTCGCTCTGCCATCTCTCGTGCAGAGCGGTAAAGCGAATCAGGTATTTCTACTTGGATATTTGTCATAGCTTATTGCAGCCATTCATATAAGCGGCATTCTTCCTTAGCGAACTTCAACAAGTTTATCTCCGAATTCAATACGCTCAAATATTACAGGTAGAAGAGGTATGAACCACCGGAGTAATGCTTCATTTGTGATATTCCCTACACGAATCCATACCACCACCGGCGAGATTCGTGCCTGAAGCAAGCGTTCGGAAAAGTCTTCGTCCTTTGTAATGATTGCGGCGTTTTTCTCAAGCGCGTACGTCCAAATCTCACCGTCTTCCGCACCTTGAAGTCCAATCTCACGCACAGCCACAGCATCGTAGCCGGATTTTCGTAACGTCTGAGCCAGACAAGGAGGCAATTGTGCATCCACAATCAACTTCATGCTACTTTCAGTACAGCGTGGCTCGCTTGAGCCGCTGCATATTTGAGGCAGGCTCGAATATCCTCAGTTTCCAGATCTGGGAAGTCGGCTAGAATTTGCTTTTCTGTAACTCCACTAGCCAACATTTCGAGAATATCTTGCACTCGAATACGCATACCCCGGATACAAGGCCGTCCTCCACATTGAAAAGAGTTAAATGTAATGCGATCTTGAGAGCTGCTGGACACAGGCGAAACTCTACCACTGTTCTTTATCGAAAGCAACACATACCCACTTCGGGTTAACATGTCCAAGGGTAACCCCTTACGCCGCCTTCACAATCCGCCTAATCCCTTCCGCAATAGCTGCCTTAAAACCGTAGAGACACTCCACAGTAATAAAAATCCGATTACTGCTCGTCTCAGTATAACGAAGATATCCGAACGTCAGTCCTGTATCGGGATTAGTTACCGCTCCGGCCTCATCATAATCTGCAACAGGCACCAAATAGCGCATAGCAATTGCCAATCCACTTGGATGAGCTGCGAAACCGACCAACTTTTCCTTATTATCCGGAAGAATCGTTGTGGGATACACATCAAACCCAGCAATCCGATTCAATCGCCCCTCAACAACCCCTGGCTGAGAAACCGGCAAAACAAAACTTCGACTCACCACCTCATCAGCAAGAAGATTCGTATAATACGCATCATCAATCACTAGCGCCCGATCCGTAATTGGCATCTTTGTCAAACTGCATGCTTCCCGTAACTTGAGCACAGCCTTATAATTAAAAGCCTCCACCGCCAACGTCTGAGCCGTAGCACCATAATTAGCCGCAGTAACCTCGCTCAAAATATCCTTTAAAACATCCTCAGCCAACTGCTTCGTCGCCGCCTCAATCATTTTCCAAAATATTAAGCGCCGTTGAAGATGCCTCCCTCGCCGTACAGTGGACCGTCTTAAACTTATGCCGATTAAGAACCACCGGTACTACCCTAACCGTAGAATCAGCAGCTGCGGTATAACTACTGGTGAAATCCGAACTCTGCGAAGGCGTTCCAACAATCGGACCGCGCACAGTATCCAACTTATCTGCCGCTTCAGGACTAAACATAATGACAATTAGTTGGATTTACCTGAAAGAATTTGTGCCTGCTGAGCTGTTGTCGAAGATCGCCAGAAACGCGTTTGCTCCTGCGGATCGGAAATTGCTGCTCACCGAATGATCAACTCCTCGCAGCATTTATCACCGCGCGAAGTCACATTGGCAGGAACCGGTGTTCCCGTCGCAGCGATCAACTCAGCGAGACGTTGAGAAGCCAACCCTTCAATACTCTGGCCCTTTGATTGAAAATCGGCCTCAAGCTGACTATATTTCCCCTGAATCTCCGCAACCTCAGCTGTGAGTGCTTTAATCTTTCCTTCGGCCTTCAGAGAGAAGATCAATCGTCGCGCCGATGACTACAGGCAATAGGCTTGCGCCATACAGAATCCCGATAGTATTCCAGGTAAAAAGGGACTCATTTTACTCGACCAGATTAGGTCTCTGGATAAGACAAGATTGGTCAAAAAAATGGGCAACATGAGCAGCAAGACACTGGCTGCTGTTTTAAAAACTCTACACGAAGTCTTTGCAGCATAAAACGTAACCCTTAAGTAGGATGTGGATGTCTACGGTAAACGCCGATTGACCTTTTTGCCTTTTTTCTTCTTTTTTTGATCTGCTCTGTAAAGCATTTATTAACTAAATAGTTACATGTTGCAAGAAATTGCCACGAGGTTGCTGGCCTTTTTGACTCTCGCCTCAATTGGGTCCGTATCATTAGATATGGCCCTGTTGTGGCTTCGCGCCTGGGCAAAAAATTTCTGACAACAATATGTAACTATTTACCTAATAAACGCTCTAGGCAATAATTACGCATTTTTCTTTTTTTAAAAAGTTATAAACGTTCTCTAATGTTCAAAAAAGAAATCAAATTTATGCTTACATCAGTTAAACCTAAACCAGTCGATCTAAATTACTCAACAGTTACAACTGAAGATCCAGAAGCTAAAACTTCAGAAGTTAACAAGTTCAAAAATAAAAGTGTTAGTAACAATGTATCCTTACGAACGCATCAATCTGAAAATAATAATTCTACTCAGGAAGAGAGTTTTTCCTCTTTAAGCCAATCTCCTCCCAAGAGGATCGAAGCAAAAGAAGATGGTTTACAGCAACAGCCAACGTCTTCAGTTAAAGAATTAAAAAGCGAAGCTGCTTATTCAGTTTTTGAGGACATGTTCGAGAGTATTCAATCTTGTTATGCTGATCCAAAAATAGATCCTGCTAAATCCCATGATAGAGCGATGGATACGAAGGAGATGGGAAAACAAATCTTAAATAAATTAGCTTATAAGGACCCAGCTGAAAAATACTTTTTATATTATCTTAACGAGAAGCCGGTTGGTATGTTAGCATGTAATTCAATTTACCATAAGACTTACGACGTAGCATTAGTAGTACATCCAGAAATATCAGGTGTTAGAGAAAAACATCCAGCTTCAGACGGTGTTGGAGAAATATCAGGTGTTAGAGAAAAGTTAATCGAAAAAGCTATGCAGGCAATTCAGGAGTGCGGAGCAATTCAACTTCACGTAAAACCTACAAATATAGTATCTAGAAGACCCTTCAAGGCATTAGGGTTTGTTCTTCAAGAAAATAATGATACAATGATCCTTGATCCTAGACGACATCCAGATATTTGGACGCAAGATGACCAAGGTCTGTATCATCTCAAAGAATACGCTACCGCAGCTCGAAAAAATGGTCCATGTAATTAAACAAAGCCAAAATCTGAGGCAAGCTAGCAAGAACAGACATCACGATAACATGCATTATTATGGCAAGTTTGAAAATCTGATGTAGAGAGGGGCTGAGTAGAACCTCTTCCAGAACCTAGAGAGGCCGTCGCGAGAAGCAATTATGACATGGATCAGGAGCTAGGTTGGTCAGGTCCTCCCTGACCAACTTAAGCGACACCACCCTATGGCAAAAGGAGCTCTCACCTAGAGGGGTGTCGCCCTTTATGGAGCCAGGCGAGGCGCCAAAATTGCTGACAACAACGCTATCGAGCTCTCCCCTTCCGCGCCAGGGGTCTAATGGCTCAGACGCACATGGAAGCTTGAGTTACCGCCATATTGCACTGTATGCCACATCGTCGCTGGAAAACGCCATGTACCGACGTCCACAAGAGCATACCGCTTCTTCTGTTGGCGCTACCTCTTATTTATTTTTCGTAACTATTGGCACGTTCCATTTCCAGTTTCGAACCTCCGATAAATCTTGGCCATACCGGCAGATATAACTGCGGTGCTCAATGAGCTTGTCTTGGAGAGCTTCCTTTAGGTACATGCATTTTGTTCCGAGTTGCGGAAGGCGGTCAATTACGTCGATTACAAGATGGAAGCGGTCCATTTCGTTCAGAACGGTTATATCAAATGGAGTTGTAATGGTTCCCTCTTCCTTATAACCCCTCACATGGAAATTGTTGTGGTTGGTACGGCGGTAGCAGAGGTGATGGACTAGCCAAGGATATCCGTGAAACGCAAATATTACGGGTTTATTTTTTGTGAAAAGAAAATCAAAATCTTGGTCTTTCAAACCATGGGGATGTTCGGTAGCAGGCTGAAGCTTCATCAAGTCGACCACATTCACTACGCGGATTTTTAGTTCAGGCAGATGTTCGCGAAGAATGGAAACAGCAGCAAGCGTTTCCAAAGTAGGCACATCTCCGGCACAGGCCATCACAACGTCGGGTTCAGCCCCCTGATCATTACTAGCCCATGACCAAGTGCCAATACCTTTGGCGCAATGTACGACGGCAGCCTCTATGTTTAGCCATTGTGGAGCCGGATGTTTGCCAGCTACTACAACGTTTACGTAATGCCGACTGCGAAGGCAATGGTCCATGACAGAAAGCAGGCAATTAGCATCCGGAGGAAGATAAATTCTGATAATTTCCGGCTTCTTATTAGCCACATGACTGAGGAAACCAGGGTCCTGATGGGTAAAGCCGTTGTGATCTTGTCGCCACACATGAGACGAAAGCAAGTAGTTTAGCGATGCGATCTTCCGCCTCCAGTCCAAATGCGCAGTCACTTTCAACCACTTGGCATGTTGATTAAACATTGAATCCACGATGTGGATAAATGCTTCGTAACTATTAAAGAGACCGTGACGCCCTGTAAGCAAATAGCCTTCCAGCCAGCCTTGACACTGATGCTCGCTTAATACTTCCATCACCCGTCCTCTGCGAGCCAGATATTCGTCTGTTTTTATCGTTGAGGCTTCCCACTGACGGTTCGTATCCTCGAATACGGCGTTTAAACGGTTGGAAAGCGTTTCGTCGGGACCGAAGATCCGAAAGTTTCGCTGTTCTTCATTAAGTTCGATAACATCGCGCAGGAATTTGCCCAGGGTAAAGGTGTCAGAAGCTTGAACTGTGCCCGGCGAGGGCATCGCAACCGCATAATCACGGAAATCCGGTATTCGCAAATCCCGCAAAAGACATCCGCCATTTGCATGCGGATTCGCTCCCATTCGTCGTTCTCCCTTGGGAGCCAAATCCGCAAGATCCTGTCGCAGCCGGCCGTTTTGATCAAAAAGTTCTTCAGCCCGATAGCTTCTCAGCCATTCCTCAAGTTGTTTTAAATGCTGGGGATTTGTCGCCGGATCGGTAATGGGCACTTGGTGGGAGCGAAAGGTGCCTTCAACGGGGAGCCCATCCACCATTTTGGGGCCCGTCCATCCCTTTGGAGATTTTAAGACGATCATCGGCCAACGCGGACGCGGCGCCTGATCCGACATATTTTGTCGGATCTGTTTTATTTCTAAGATGGCTTGATCCAATGCGGCAGCCATTGCCTGATGCATTTTTTCCGGATCCTCTCCTTCCACAAAATACGGAGTCCAACCGTAGCCATAAAGCAACTGATTGAGTTCTTCGTGATCGATGCGGGCAAGTATTGTCGGATTCGCAATTTTATATCCATTTAAATGTAAAATAGGCAATACAACGCCATCTGAGACAGGATTTAAAAATTTATTAGAATGCCAGGCTGTGGCAAGAGGTCCGGTTTCCGCTTCGCCATCTCCCACCACGCAAGCAACAATCAGGTCCGGATTATCAAATACGGCACCGAATGCATGGCTTAATGAATAGCCGAGTTCCCCTCCTTCATGAATGGATCCCGGACACTCTGCCGACACATGACTCGGAATTCCTCCGGGGAATGAAAATTGCTTAAATAAACGCCTCAGGCCCTCCTCATCCTGGCTAATTTCAGGATAAATTTCACTATAAGTCCGTTCTAAATAAGTCTGACCGACTAAAGCGGGACCGCCGTGTCCCGGCCCGGAAATATAGATCATATTGAGATCGTACTCGTTAATGATCCGATTCAAATGGACATAGATAAAGTTTTGACCGGGAGTAGTGCCCCAGTGACCCAGCAACATCGGTTTAATATGCTTTGCTTCCAGCGGGTTGCGAAGTAAGGGATTGTCGTAAAGATAAATTTGTCCAACCGAAACGTAATTGGCGGCTCGCCAATAGGCGTCCATTTTCTGAAGCAGATCTGTGGATAAAGGCTGTTTGTTCTTTGTCATATTCTATAGGTAGAAATTGAATAAGCTGATTTTCGTTTCTGTTTAAAAACGCGGGAGGTAAGGCCACACAAGGACTTCGGACAATCTAGCGCAACTGCTTTTGTGCCCATATTTGGATAAGACCTGAGAGTCTTCTCAAGACCTATCTTCCCGGCTTTCTCAACACAAGTTGAATTTGGGAGGATTCTCCCTCGATGCAGCTGTCACTGAGGACAGATTGCCCTGTGTAAAAGCATCAAATTTTATGCGACATGGGGATGAACGCTGACGCCAAGAGATTGGAGCAACCCGCAATTTTACTTTTAAAACACCCGTGCACATCCATGTTTACAAACTCAAACGCCTTTTCGGGATCGACTATTTGGTAAAAAATGCTCTAGCTTGGTAAGGATCGCCAAATTGAAACGAGTAGCAAGGTCAGGATGAGCACCAAAATGATAAATTTGATTTTGGCGGCTCTCTTTTCCCTTAATGAAACGCCCCGCAGAGGATGCTGTTTTCCCCTCTGAGCCCCTTTCTGAGGCAATTGGGCTGTCCGTGCCATGGTGGTGTAAATTGTCTTCGCACGGCGATCGTTTTGGTGGCGCCGGCTTTTTTCCACGGCCGCTGGAAGCCGTCGCAAGCGCCTTTTCAGAAGGGCTTCTTGTCGCCGTAACTCTTCTTCCTGCTGGCGAAGAGATTCCTGCTCAGCGATCAATCTGCTTGATCGATACGAAAGCTTCTTTCTCACCATTCACCTGCTCCTTCTAACGATGCGGTCCAAGGACCCACAAAACGAGAAGAAGACCTATGACCCCAAAAAGAAGGAGTGGAAGGGTGAATGCAAAACCGCTTTTCAGCCAATAGAAGAAATCCCGATTTTCTAAATCTTCGATATCTTCATAGTTGTTAAAGGCGGATAGGCCCAACGCGGCTTCCCCTGGTTCACTGCCGAGTTTTGATTGAGCCTTAGAGTATTCGGCGCGTGCACTATCCACCACCATCAATGCCTTGTTGAGCTCCCTTGGAAGGTCACTTGAAGACCATGCCCGGGGATTCATGTTTTCTAGTTCGTTCAAATATTTTTTAAAATTTTTGTGGATTTCACTCAACTGTTCTAGGCGACGCTCAGTTTCTTCCGATTCCGATTCAATTGCGGCGAGCGCGCGAGTGAACTTATCCATCACCTCTGCTCGCCCCTTTTCTAATTCTTCCTGACGCCGACTCAGCTCCTCAAGACGCTGCTTCTCTTTCTCAATCTGGCTTTGCCTTTCCCGAAGGGATTCCAACTCAGCCTTCGCTTTTTGAACCTGTGATTCCAACTCTTCCGCCGAAGTCTCTTCGGGTAAATCCAGATACGGATCGGAATCATACGCTCGCGAAAAATCGGAAGGCATAGGTTCTAAACATTTTAATACTTTTGTATGACGGGATCTTTCGTAAATTTCCAGAGAAATTCGAAAATGAGCTCTTCGAGAGCCAGCACTTCCAAAGCCAATAGGTTTATTGACGATTGGTTCGGCCAGCCCACGAGCGGCCTCCAAGGCAAGCCTCGCCATTGGAAATACCCTCGAAGCAGTTATCCTCAATGAGTTTTCCTCAAGGCGAGCTTTCTCTGATGGGCAACTCTTCCCTGAAATTCGGCGGTAATTTAACCTTAAATTTAAAAGGAGGCAACTTCCTCGATGAGCATTCCTTTAAGGTATTCGGTCTCCGGTAAATGAAGCAGGATGGGATGATCCAACCCTTGCGCCAGCCGTTCCCTGAGTCGCACAGAGCGCCGCGCCTGGTGAAAGGCTGTGCGGACTGTTTCCAGCAAGGCTTCGGAGGAAATGTGATGAGAACAAGAGAATGTCGCTAAAATTCCCCCTTTGGAGAGCAGCTTGGCTGCCCGCAGGTGCAATTCCTGGTAGCCGCGCAAAGCGTCATGAATTCGGCTGCGTACCTTTGTGAAAGAAGGCGGATCCAGAATAATCAGATCATATTGACTTTTGCGACGTTCCTCCCCTTTCAAAAAATCAAAAACATCCGCCTCGATGCTCTCCATCTCCATCTGATTTCTGCGGGCGTTTTCTCGCAATCGCTTTAAGCTCGCGCTCCCTGATTCGACCGCTGTGACTGCACGCGCACCCGCTCTGGCGCAGCTCAATGCAAACCCTCCTTGGTTCGCAAAACAATCAAGGACTTTCCTTTCGGAAGCATACGCCGACACTTTTTGATAATTTGCAACCTGATCCAGGTAAAAACCTGTTTTTTGCCCCGTGAGGACGTCGACACTAAATTGGATGCCTGCGACCTCAATGAGAACTTCCGTTGGTACTTCTCCGTAAATTACCGGTTCATGGGCTGAAAGGCCCTCTTTGATCCTTGCCGAGGAATCTCCTCGAAATACCAGACCTTTGAACCCAAAAACCTGGCGTACCGCTTCCCAAAGCAATTCTTTTTCCAATTCCAAGGCGTAGGTTTGTATTTGGCAAACCAGGACCTCTCCAAACCGGTCAATGATCAGCCCCGGAAGTCCATCGCTTTCGCTCCAGACCAGCCTGCAGGGTCTATTCGGACCAAAAAGTGGTTGCCGCACCGCCTCCGCATGTCTCAGGCGGCGGATCAGAAAATCAAGATTCAGAGCCTGTCGCCGATGGGAAAATCGGCGTGCCACAATAGCAGACTGGCTGTTGTAGATTGCACTTCCCAGAAATCGATCCCGGCCATCTTTTATTGAAATGACATCTCCATTTTGCGGCTGCCCATATACTTTCGTCACTTCACTCCCGTACACCCAGTCATGTCCGTGAAGAATGCGAGAATGTGGACGAACAATGATGCCTGCCATGGGAAACAATCATAGGAACCGGAATCGAACATGAAAAGCGTTCTCTGGAACCTTCCGTCGTAGGACGGTGTCGCTTCGGGTTACGCGGCTATCGCAGAGCATACCACGATCACCTCGCTTCTGATCCCATGGCATCATTGCTTCTTGCCTTGCTTCTCGCCCCGGCCTCTCTAGGTTTTGGGAGAGAGATGTTCTAAAACTTTCAGGCTAAATGCCGTCACCAAACCCGCCTTCGACAACGGCAGAGTCAGTTTGGCAGCAGCCGGAAAGTTGCGATCTCTGAAGAACGCCGGCCAGCGTCGTCTGATCCATCAGCTGGGTCACCGATCTGCTGGCCTCCAAGAAAATGGGACGAAATCTACAGGTGGTCTGTTGCGAGCACGGTTTGTATTCAGTAATGGAAACACACGCAAGAGGAGCCAGATAACCATCGAAGTGGCGCACAATTTCTCCCATTGTAATGCGATCCGGGCTACGGAGCAATCGATACCCCCCCCGTTTTCCCGCAATGCTTTCAACCACGCCTTTTTCCTTAAGATCCAGCATAATATGTTCCAAAAAACGTTTTGGAACATCATTCCTCCTTGCTAATTCTCCAATCGGGATGGGCCCCCCACCAAAATGTTCCACCAAAGTAAAAAGCGCCCGTAGGGCATAATCCGTCCGCATAGAAATCCGCATGGGACCTTCCATAGATCAAACAAAAGCAACAGTCAAAAAAACCTCGTCATAACTTTCTGCAAATGATGGTAATGCGAGTATCCGCTCCTTTCGGACCGCTCGTTTCCAATTGGGCGGCGCAATGGATCGCGCTGAGGAATGTGTGTTGTTCGCACTTCCATTTCGAGAGAGTCCCAGCTCATCCCAATGGCTTTTATAGCGAAAAAATCCGGATG
>PSRL01000202.1 GCA_003176035.1 Verrucomicrobiota bacterium | reverse complement strand
TTTTTTCCAAAATAAATTCGTCGCGTACGCCAATAAAATATAATTGCTATCTATTTAGTTGCCGAAGTAATATCCCAATCATCATCCAAATTTACCCCGGTAAACTGAGGGGCCGAGGTCGTTGCATGAGCTACCTTTTCATTCAGTTTGGATTTAAAATCAGCATGTTTCCTGGCGGCATCGTTTTCAAAATCATCTTCTAATTTAGATGAAATGTGATTTTCCAATTTTTGAATAGATAAATGTGACCTCGTCAGTGACGGTGGTTCTATATTAATACTCATAGGGCGATAATATAACCCTGACTTCTATTATGCGCAACAGGGGTAAGGAAAGTATGGCGAAGATTGTTAAGTGCAACGTTGCGGATTTAAATGACTAATGCGTATCTCTACCATATATAAGTCCTATACATATTACTATAATAGAGTTATTATAATAAAACTGGAGTCGGCATCGGGTTATGTGTATGTTCATGGAGGCTAAATGCTTAGCGGCGGCGATTGCTAGCGATAGAGTATTAATGAATTGAATTGGTGTGTGTTGTTGCCAAATTGTTTCGCAACATACGTCCGGAGCATTCATGAATGCTTCGGAACCGCCCCTGAACCTAGGAAGAGCAGCGTTGCCAGAAATATCGGAGCCAGGCGAGGCCTCAAAAGAGGCAATGCCTCCGATGGTGTTGTAGATTTTGAAAATACAGCCTGGCCTGGCTCCAGAGGGCGGCAACCTCGGGGGCGAGGACCCTTCGCCGTAGGATGGTGTCGCTTGGGGTTGGCCAGGTGCCGCAGAGGATGAATGGCCATCCGCGCTCCTGATCCTCTGTCATAACTGCTTCTCGCGCCGGCCTCCCTAGGTTTGGGATAGGTTCGAATAAATGCCCTTAAAAAAACCGATGGAGGTGGCTCGACTTGCTCAAAACGGAGTGTTCTTGTAATCCTGGGAGGATGCCATCTTTTGTTCATCTCCATTTGCATACCGAATATTCCCTGCTGGATGGAGCAGTCCGAATTTCGGATGTGATGAAGAAAGCGGTTGAGTATGGGATGCCTGCAATTGCCATTACCGATCATGGCAATCTTTATGGAGCAATTGAGTTTTATCAAGCGGCTACTAAAGCTGGAATTAAGCCAATCATTGGTTGCGAACTCTATGTAGCGCCGGGTAAACGAACTGATCGCAAAGCCTCCTCAGGAAGAGAGGCTGCCTACCACCTTACCGTACTTGCTCGGGACAACAAAGGATATAGCAATCTAGTCAAATTGGTGACCGCCGCTCATTTGGAGGGGTATTATTATAAACCTCGTGTCGATAGAGATTTGTTGGCCTGTCATTCAGAGGGATTAATTGCTTTGAGTGGCTGCCTGAAAGGAGAAGTAAATTCCCAAATTCTTGCGGGACAAATCTCGCAGGCCAAGGCGGTAGCTGCCACGTACAGAGATATTTTTGGGAGGGAAAACTTTTTTTTGGAACTCCATGATCATGGAATTGAAGCTCAAGGCAGGTGTCGGCCTCACCTGATCGAGTTTTCCCGGGACCTTGGTATCGATCTTGTCCTTGCCAATGACGTTCATTTTCTTGAACGCGCTCATCATGATGCCCACGATGTGATGATTTGCATAGGCACCGCAGCCATGGTGCACGATGAAAAGCGCATGCGCTATCTGCCGGAGCTGTATTTCAAATCGCCTTCGGAAATGCGGGCACTATTTCCGGATCTTCCACAGGCAGCTGATAATACCTTGAGAATCGCGGAACGCTGCGACCTCAAGTTAGAATTTGGAAAGTCCAAATATCCGGCCTACGAGCCGCCCCAGGGAATGTCCCGTGAAGCTTACCTGCGGAAACTCTGTGAAGATGGATTGATCAAACGATTTGGAGATCGTGCAAAAACAAGCACGGATCTCCGCAAACGTTTGGAATACGAACTTTCGATCTTAGAAAAAGCAGGCTTTGTCAGCTATTTTTTAATCGTCTGGGATTTTATTCACTTCGCAAAACAGAGTGGAATTCCCGTGGGGCCGGGCCGTGGTTCAGCGGCAGGTTCCTTAGTGGCTTATGTCTTAGAAATCACTGACTTAAATCCGATTCAATATGGATTGATCTTTGAGCGTTTCCTCAATCCGGAACGGGTGAGTCCTCCGGATATCGATATTGATTTCTGCCAGATGCGGCGGGGAGAAGTCATCGAATATGTACGGCGGAAATACGGCGAGCGAGCTGTCTCTCAAATTGTTACATTTGGAACGCTTGGGGCGAAAAGCGTTGTGCGGGATGTGGGGCGGGTTTTAAACTGGAAGTATTCAGACGCTGATCGGATCGCCAAAATGATCCCCAATGAACTGAATATTACGCTTCGATCAGCTGCTGAGAAGAACCCTGAGTTGCGAGACGCCCTTGAAAAGGAGGCTCCAACCCGACAGTTGTGGGATTACGCATTGGTATTGGAGGGGTTGACTCGTAATACGGGAATTCATGCTGCGGGTATCGTCATTGGCGATCAGGATCTCTCCAATTACATCCCTCTCTGCAAGGGGAAAGACGAAGAAGTCGTCACTCAATATTCAATGGGGCCTTTAACCGATTTAGGCATGTTGAAGATGGATTTTCTGGGGTTGAAAACCTTAACCGTCATCGCCGACGCCGCTTCTTTCATCCTCTTGAATCATCCTAATTTTAATATTGGGAATATTCCACTGGATGATGCGTCCACTTTTGAGCTTCTCAATCGTGGGGAAACAATCGGTATTTTCCAATTGGAATCGGGAGGGATGACAAGTACCTGCAAACGATTTCAGATCCAAAATATTGATGATATCATTGCTTTAATCGCATTGTACCGCCCGGGGCCGATGGATCTTATTGATGACTACATCGAGAGAAAAAAGGGACTTAAAAAAATTGAGTATGCTCACCCCTTATTAGAAGAGGTCTGTTCAGATACCTTTGGCGTGATGATTTACCAGGAGCAAGTTCAGCGAGCTGCTAATATCCTGGCCGGATATTCCTTGGGACAGGCGGATCTTTTGCGCCGCGCGATGGGGAAGAAGGATAAGCAAAAAATGGCGAAGGAGCGTAAGAACTTTATTGAGGGATGCAAGCGGGTAAACGGTATCTCTGAAAGAAAAGCGGATGCCATCTTTGATTTATTAGAAAAATTCGCCGGATATGGATTTAATAAAAGTCACAGTGCCGCCTACGGAATCCTATGTTATCAGACCGCTTATTTAAAAGCGAACTTTCCCGTCGAGTTTATGGCGGGACTTCTCGGCAATGAAATTAATAATACCGATAAAATTTCTGTCTTTGTAGCCGAGTGTCAAAGAATGGATGTGGAAATTTTGCCACCGGATATCAACCGAAGCGGTTTAAAATTCACGGTTGAGGATGGACAGCGGGCGATCCGCTTCGGCTTAGCTGCGGTGAAAAATGTAGGCGAACAAGCTATGAATGCCACCCTAAAGGAACGGGACAAGAAAGGTCCGTTCCAATCGTTGGAAAATTTCTGTCAAAGAATGGATTCTCGCACCGTCAATCGGAAAATTTTAGAAAGCTTGGTAAAGTGTGGGGCTTTTGATTGTTTTGGCAAATCCCGGGCGTCTCTTTTTGCTCAGATTGAGGGGGCCATTGCCTCTGCCACCGCGGTTCATCGCGACCGCGCGAGCGGTCAAGCTTCCCTATTTTCATTTACTGATGAACCCGAGGTTCCGCAGCGCTTACCAAAGGTAGAGCCCTGGGGGCTGCATGAGACGTTAGCGTATGAAAAGGAATTGCTTGGTTTTTACGTGACCGGCCATCCGTTGGACGCCTATCGGGAAGCTCTTGAAAGTGGGGAGTATAGTTCGGTGAGCGATCTTTTGCGGCTCTCAGAGACTTCCGCTACCGTAAAGATGGCCGGTATGCTGATTTCAGTGGAAAAGCGTTTCACTAAGTCCGAGGGTAAGCCATTTGCCCTGATTGTCCTGGAAGACTATACCGGTTCCATAGAAATGTCTGTTTGGAACGAAACTTTTGTTAGGGTTTCGGAATTGTTGAACGTGGGTACTGTCATTGCCCTCTCCGCACGGGTGGTGAAACGAGAGGAATCTCTCCGAGTTGCCGTGAATAGCATTTCCCTTCTTGTCCCTCAATCCAAGCCGGTTCGATTAAAACTCAATCGGCAGGCAACCGATGAACGAGCCCTTTATGCTATTGTAAATGCCGCTACGCGCTACCCCGGAAGTCGCAAGCTTTTAATCGACTTTGTCGACAGCGCCGGCCAGTCTTGCGTGGTTTGTGCTGGAAAAGAATTTTTTGTGGGGGATGAACGGGCGCTCCTAAATGAAATCAAGCAGTACCTGATTGAGTGAGGATTGAAAAATGTTTCAAAATGTCCTTACAGTCATGGCAGTAGGTGCGAACATCAGCAGCTTGAAGGATGCCGGAGACTATGACGACGCGACGTGCTCCCGCTTCCAAAATAGCCGCTAAATTTTCGCGTTTGATGCCACCGATGCAGAAGATCGGAATAGGAACGAGACGATGGACTGCACGGATGTTTTCCAGACCAATAGGCAAGCGACCCGGCTTTGTCGGGGTTGCAAAAAGGGGACCAAATCCGATGTAATCGGCTCCCTGGGCGTAAGCCGCTTGGGCTTGGGTGATGGTATGAGTCGAATTTCCCGCAAGAATTGTCCGGTCTGTCAAAGCACGGGCAGAATTTAAGGGAAGATCGCTTTGTCCAACATGAAATCCGGCAGCGCCTGTCTCCGCCACCAGTTCCGGATGGTCATTGATGATCAGGGGAATGTCCCCTAGCGACGAAGCCAGAGAAGTCGCGAGGGATTTTATGGTGGAGGTTGGGTGGCCCTTAGCGCGTAACTGGAGAATATCCACCCCCCCTTCAATCATTGCCTCAGCGATTTGCAGACAATCTTCGGGCGCTATGTATCCCAAATCCAGAATGCCATAGAGGAAACATTTGGAAAGTGGTTTCATGCGGGTAAGAGAGGGTGCGTTGCTCTCATACCGTACCATTTTTGAGGTGCTGATGTCCATAATGCGAGAAACCGGAAGCCCTGAGTTGCCTGTTTTCACCCAAAAATATCTGAATTCCATCAGTATGTATCCTCATTGGTGCAGGCTTGTTGTTCGGCTTGTGGTATTGTTTGTTAACATCTTTATGTTAAAAGCAGCTGAGAAAAATAATGCCGCGATGCCGGTGTCTTCCGTAAAGTTACTTTGCACGGATTTTGACGGAACCTTGGTTGAGTCTTCCCTCGATCGCTGTACGCAGGAATTTGCCGAAGTACTGAGCTACCAACGAAAACGAGGGGGGAGTTGGGTGATTAATACCGGCCGATCTCTACCATACACTTTGGAGGGGCTGGCACAATTCCACTGCCCTGTCTCACCCGATTATATTATTACCCAGGAGAGGGAAATCTATCATCTTTCTTCCAGTGGGAAGTGGCAAGATTTCGGAGATTGGAATTTGCGTTGTCGCCGTCTTCACAATGAGTTGTTGTTGAAGTATCAAGATGCTCTGGAAGCAATTTGTAAGGGGTTGACTCACCGCAGCGAAATCACACCGGTCCGAGAAAATGGCATTGTCAGCGGATTAGTGGCCTCAAGCGAGGAAATCATGTCACAAGTGACAGTGGAGCTGGATTGGGCCTGTAAGGATTTGCAGGGATGGGCCTACCAAAGAAATAATGTGTATCTGCGGTTCTGCCATGTCGACTATCACAAAGGCTCAGCACTTAAAGAGCTGTGTCGGCTGATAGGCTTTCCTCGGGAAGTTGTGTTGGCGGCCGGCGACAATTTCAATGACATCGCAATGCTCGATGGCAAACATGCCGCGATGTGTGCCTGCCCGGCAAACGCTATTAAAGAAGTTAAGGAAGCCGTCTTGAAAGCCGATGGTTTCGTGGCTTCCGGAAACCACGCACTGGGTGTGGCTGAATCCGTCCAGTATTTTCTTGAAAGGTAGACGTGCAAATGAGGAGGGAAGCTTTGCCTGATTGAGGCAGAGATATATTATTGATTCTCCACAATCACGTTGGGCAGTATGCATGAGCGTGAGTTTACTTGAAGTGGAGAATTTGGAAACATGCTTCCCCGTTTATGGTGGAGTGCTTCACCGTAAGGTCGGAGAAATTCGGTCTGTAGACGGCGTGAGTTTTAGTATTGAAGCGGGAAAAACGGTTGGCTTGGTGGGGGAAAGCGGAAGCGGAAAGACCACACTGGGTCGGACAATCCTTAAATTGATCCGCGCTACCTCAGGAAGCGTCCGGTTTGAGGGACGGGAAATTTTGTCCCTCTCAGAATCCCAGTTCCGTCCTCTGCGCCGATTTATGCAGATGATTTTCCAAGACCCTTTCGGATCCCTAAACCCCAGGATGGCCATAGGTGCGATTATCGAAGAGGCATTGGAGATTCATTTCCGAGACCTCAATAAGAGTGCCCGGAAGGAGCGGGTGGCAAGCCTCTTACGGCAAGTGGGATTAGAGCCGGACATGATGCGCCGTTATCCCCATGAATTTAGTGGAGGTCAACGTCAGAGAATCGGAATTGCAAGGGCGCTGGCGGTTAAACCTCGATTTATTGTTTGTGACGAACCTGTGAGTGCTTTGGATGTGAGTGTGCAGGCCCAAATCATCAATCTTTTGATGGATCTGCAAGAGGAGCATGGTATTTCTTATCTATTTATTGCGCATGACCTTGCGGTCATAGAACATGTCAGCGACCACGTTTTGGTGATGAAAGACGGAAAAATCGTTGAGTCTGCTTCAGCCGAAGCGATTTACAATGATCCCCAAGATGAATACACAAAAATGCTTCTTGCTGCGGTTCCGCAATTAACCGCATAGATCAATCACTAATGCATCCGCTGCTAAAAAAATTTCTCGGACTAAACTGGCTGCTCCTTGGACTGATGATGGCGTTAGGCATTTATGGAATTTATTCGCTTTATAGCGCCACATGGATGCGAGACTTACATTTTTTTCATCTGCAAATTGTTTGGTTTCTAATTTCTCTTCCCATTTTTCTTCTTCTGGCAGTTATTGACTACCATTGGATTAGAGGGATTTCTCTGCCGTTGTACCTTTTTGGGATTGGCTGTTTGGTAGCGACTCATTCGGGAGCAAAGGTCGTTTATGGCAGCGGGCGATGGCTTTCCTTGGGGCCCATCAGTTTTCAGCCATCGACTATTTCGATCATAGCTGGGATTATTATGCTGGCTATTTTCCTGCAACGTTCTCGCAATTTCCATCCGATCTTGCGCATTTTAGGTGCGTTGGTCATTGTGGGGGCTCCAGCTATTCTCATCCTTCTTCAACCGGACTTGGGATCTTCCTTGGTTTGGGGGGTGGTTTTGATGGGGATGCTATTTGCGGCTGGAATTCCTAAAAGGTATCTCATCTCCATGGTCTTGCTGGCTGTCGCGGCGATGCCAGTGGTCGTTGATTTCGGTCTTAAGCCCTACCAAAGAGAGCGGATCATGACTTTCTTGGATCCAGAGATAGATCCGCTAAATGCATCCTATAATATTAACCAATCATTGAATGCTATCGGTTCCGGAGGCCTGTTTGGCAAGGGGTTCAAAGCGCATAATTCGCTCAATGAATTGGGTTACCTTCCAAAAGCTGCCGTGCACAATGATTTCATCTTTAGTGTGATGGGAGAACAGCATGGGTTTGTCGGGGGGGTGGCCCTGATTGCCACTTATGCTCTTTTGCTTTTAACAGGATTCTATATAGCAGCCCGAGCTGATGACGAATTTGGACGTCTTCTTGCCACAGGCATTTTGATGATGCTTTTCGCACATATTTTCATGAATCTAGGCATGACCATTGCTGTGACGCCTGTAACGGGGTTGCCCCTTCCTTTTATGAGTTATGGAGGCACGTTTTTATTAACGGTAATGATAGCGCTGGCGGTCCTTCAAAGCATTTGGATTTACCGAAAGAGATTTCGGTAGAACATCTTATTGCGAAAGAGCCTTCTACAAGGCCCTTGCTATAGTGTCGTAAAACATATGTTTTACGACGCTATCAAAGTGATATCACTTGTGCTATTGTGAAATCATTGATATTTATTTGAAATTGGTGAAATCAATGGCATCTGTAACTGTTCGCAACCTACCTGATGAAACACACCGTGCCTTGCGTGTGCGCGCCGCTATGCATGGCCTAAGTACTGAAGCCGAAATTCGGGAAATTCTCGAAAATGCTGTTCGTCCCGAAGGCCGGATCAAACTCGGCTCCCTGCTCGCCGAAATTGGGCGCGAAGTGGGCGGAATAGATCTTGAAATAGAACGAGATAGGACACATTCCAAGCCGGTGAATTTTGAATGATTCTGGTCGATACCACTGTTATTTCCGAGCCGTTAAGGGCGTCTGGAGATCTGAACGTTCTTGCTTGGATTGACGCACAGACTATCGAAACACTGTATCTTTCAACCATTAGCCTTGCGGAACTGCGTTTTGGTATCGCCGTGCTGCCAGAGGGAAAACGCCGGGATATGCTTCATTCTAGTCTTGAACAGCGCGTCTTGCCGTTGTTTGCTGGACGCATCTTGTCATTCGATGCTAGTGCGTCGCAAGCATATGCAACGCTACGCGCCAAAGCCCGTGCCGCCGGGCAGGCAATTGCAACCACAGACGGGTATATCGCTGCTATTGCAACGACGCATGGTTTCTCGGTAGCTACACGCGACACATTTCCTTTCGAGGCCGCCGGCTTGACTGTCATCAACCCTTGGACATGGAAGGCACATTAATGCCAGCAAGCTGGAAAAGGCAGCTAGTGACATGTCCTGCTCACGCTTTAAAGTTTTTTTTATTGCCTGGATAATTTTCAATTAGTTCTTAACGGATCACGCGAACACCCCGACAGATGAGTGTAGAAAAACATCTAAATTACCTAGAGTTCTTCTTGAAGCGTTCAACACCAGAAAAGTAATTAGTCGTCCCTGAAAAAGTCCTTTTGGCTAGAAAGCATCAATGTCCGGAGGCAATTTGGTAACGAAATTT
>PSRL01000154.1 GCA_003176035.1 Verrucomicrobiota bacterium | reverse complement strand
CGAAAGTTGGGATTAAACGCAGCGGGAAAAACTGGCACAACAAATAATAGCGTCGATACCTGGTTTATAGGCTATACTCGTGCGATGACATGCGCTGTTTGGGTGGGCAGCGACCAAGGAAAGGCAATCTTTCGCAATGCAAGCGGATCGAATTCGGCTCTCCCCCTCTGGATAGAGTTGGTCCAAAATCTGTAAAAAATTAACGAGGGAGGCAAAGCTGGTCAAAACCAATGTCCTGCGCGTTTCACGCGCAAACATTCCTTTTTCGAAAGCCCACCATGCTGGTAGAAGTATTGGGAAAGTACGGCCGTGATTTCACGTGCCGTCCTTCTGGTGTCAAAAGAGAGACCTGTCGTGCCAGATTCGAGGGCACCGCTCGCGACGCCGCCCATCCACCCCGCGGGGCCAAGCAGTGCCGTAGGCAACGCTCCGGGCATCGCACCGGATGTGCCGGTGGTTTTTATTACGGAGAGGAGTCGAGGTGTGCCGCCGGAAAGTGCATAAACAAAAGTGGTGATGTTCATTTTTGTCTTCCCCAATCCAAACCCACACAGCGCTCGAAGCATGCGGCTTCCCTGCCGCACGTGATTAAAATGGCCGGTAATGAACCAGTAAGGTCCCCGCGGTAATTCCGCCCCTACGGGTAAGATCTCAGACTTCACTAATTTCTTTTGGATATTTTTTTGCAGATCTTGCTCAAATTGTGTCGCTAATACTTTTTGGAACTCTCTGAGTTCTTTGCCGGAACGATCGACTGCTAGCCCTTCTGGATCAAAGTGATAGCTTTGAACATAGATGACTGCGGGTAGGTAAAAATGGTTCTTTGTCTGACGAGCACTTTGAACGCTCACTGAAGCACAGCTGCTCATTAGAATCATTAACAAGAGAAATCCGCTGCAAGCGGGGAATCTTCGCTTCATGCGTTGGCTCTTCATCTCAAAGAAATCTGGTAGGACAGCGTCGCAGCGGTTTATTTTCATTTTTTATGTTCACGGGCCTAGTTCAGGAGGTAGGCAATTTCATCGGGCTGGAAACTCAAAAAGATTTTTTTCTTTTGAGTATTCAAGCACCTAAAACCGCCGGAGGTTCTAAAGTGGGCGATAGTGTTGCTGTGGATGGTTGCTGTTTGACGGTCGTCAGCATTGCAGAGGACCGAATGCACTTCAATTTGCTTCAAGAAACGCTCAAACGCACGAGCTTAGGAGGGCTGCACGCAGGTGATCCTGTCAATTGCGAACCAGCTTTGGCCGCCGGCGATCGCTTTGGCGGACATCTCGTTCAAGGTCACATCGACACCACTGCCCAGGTCATTTCCACAAATCCTTGTGAAAATGATTTTCGTCTGGAAATTGAAATTCCGCCCGGCTTCGGCCAGTATCTGATTTCCCAGGGATCTGTGGCCGTCAATGGCGTCAGTCTCACGGTTGCTGAATTGAAAGAGTGTTCGTTTGTTATTTGGATTATCCCTCATACCCTCGAAAATACCAATCTAGGCTCTTTACAGGCGGGCAAGCGGGTCAATTTAGAATTCGACGTTTTAGCAAAATATGTTGAGCGATTAAGGACTATAGGCTATTAATGGAAGTTTCTCCATGCGGCGGGGTAGCCAAGTGGTAAGGCCGGAGTCTGCAAAACTCCTATGCGGCGGTTCGATCCCGCCCCCCGCCTCATATAGCGAAAGACTCTTTCCAGTGTGAAGCCCTGGCACACTGAAGGTTACAGCCAGGGGGGAATGGGGGGGGACAAAATCTTTATTCGTCCACAGGTACCAGCACAGGACGTGGGGTGTGAAGTATCTGCATTTTCACGGCAAAGATCCTTCGGATCAACTCAGGTTGCAGGGCCTTTTCCGGTGAGTCACATGCCGCATTGTTGCCATGGTGTAATATCATCACTCGATCTGCATATTGCATTGCTAAGTTCAGATCGTGGAGCACAATGAGGACTCCTAATCCCACTCGAGTAAAATTTCGCACAGTTCGAAGAAAGGCATGTTGGTGCGCAAGATCCAGACCGGTCGTGGGTTCATCCAAGAGCAAAAAGCCGCCGATTGCGGAGTCCTGAGGCCACACTTGCGCTAGCACCCGCGCAAGCTGAACGCGTTGTTTTTGGCCCCCGGAGAGTTGGTCATAAGGTCGATTCCAAAGTTCTGCGACATCCGTCGTGCACATCGCTTCGTCTACAATTTGCTCGTCTTTAACTGTTGCTTTTCCCACATAATGGGGAAATCGGCCCATCAAAACGATATCTCGCACCGGTAAGGGAAAAAGGAGTTCCGACTGCTGAGGTAACACAGCGCGGCGTCGCGCAATTTTCTGGCGATCCCAAGCAGTTAAAGGAATTCCATCCAGACGGACTTCCCCGGAATGAGGCGACAAATCACCGGAGAAAATTTTTAATAAAGAGGATTTGCCAGCTCCATTGGGACCAATCAGGGCCACACACTCACCCAACGCAACCGCCAGGGAAATGTCGTGCAAAACGCGCTGTTGCCGCCGGTAGAAAGTGACTGATCGAACGCTGAAATCGCCGGAAGGAGATGCTTTCATATCCTGCCACCCTCTTTCTTAAGGAGCCACAGGAAGAATGGAGCTCCACAAAATGCGGTGACTATCCCAATGGGAAGTTCGGAGGGAATCACAATGAGCCGTGCGGTTGTGTCTGCTATTACTAAAAGCAGAGCCCCTAAAATAGCCGAACTTGGAAGTAGAAAACGGTGGTCCGGCCCTCCCCAAAGGCGGAGGAGATGAGGAACTACCAGCCCCACAAAACCGATCATACCCGCAAACGATACGGAAGCTCCGACAATCAATGCCGTACAAAAAAGAATTATCCGTTTCCCTCGTTCAATGGGTACACCCAGATGACCGGCCTCCGCTTCTCCTAACAACAAAATATTCAACGTCCGCCGCTGGTTAAAAAGCCCCCCTGCGGCAGGCAAAATAAATAGTGCTAACCATCCTATGGAATTCCATGTAATACCCCCTAAACTGCCTAAGCTCCAAAAAGTAATATTGCGCAATTGGGCATCGGTGGCGAGATATGTGAGCAAACCAATACCTGCTCCGCACAAAGCATTGACCGCAATTCCAGAGAGGAGCAAAGTGGAAATGAGAATTCTGCCCTCCCGTTGAGCCAACCGATGAGTGATCCAGCCGACACTTAAAGCTCCGCAAAAGGCTGCCCACGGAACAAACAAACCGGCTGTGGCAAGAAAAGTGGGACCAAGGACCAAGATCAAGACTGCTCCGATCGCTGCTCCGCTGGAAACCCCCACCAATCCAGGGTCAGCCAAAGGATTACGAAATAAGCCCTGCATCGCCGCTCCCGCCAACCCCAAACCCGCACCCACCATCCCCCCTGCTAATATGCGCGGTAGCCGGATGGAACACAGCACGAATGTCTGCTCTGTCTGAAATTTTATTGGCAGGGTGATTCCTAATTTTGAAACCAAAATGGCTAAACACTGCAGCGGAGTGATCCGAATTGCCCCCAGTCCCAACCCCACAAAAAATGCCATGAGGCATCCCATGATCAGTATCAGAAATATTCCTGCTGTTTTTCTTCTCCGATCCTGAAGCCAAGGTTTCGAGGGGAATTTTGACTGGAGTGTTGAAAAACTTTTTTTGCAAGATAACGCCTGCATGAGAATGCTCAGAGCGAGAGAATAAGCTGTTGAAGCGCCTCCCCCAGGCGAGGACCAAATCCCAAAAGCAACAATGTATCCATAATAACAACGTGCCGGGACTTCCCTGCGGGCGTTTGGGCCAAGCCCGGTTGGCTTAGCAGGTTCTCAACCTCTTTTGGAGTCGAGCCCTCGAGTTTGCCCACGAGAATCGTATCCGGCATAGCCGTTAAAATCGATTCAGCTGTCAACGGCTTATAGCCCTCATAAGCAGTAATAGCATTAGTAGCCCCCGCCAGAGATATCATGGCATCGGCAGCAGTACCTCGGCCCGCCGCCAGGAAAGTTCCTCCGCCATGTGCGAAAACAAAAAGCACGCGTTTCCTGCCATTTTTGGATGCCCGCACCGGGTGGACTTTTGCCATTTCCTCTTCCAAGTGCCGTATCAAAATTTCTCCCTGAGGTTCGAAATGGAGAATGCGAGCAATTGTTCGAATTTTTGTTTTCGCCCCTTCTACGGAGTTAGCGCCATGAATAGTCTCCCAATGAATGCCAGACTCTCTTAACTGCTCCACAACACGCGGTGGACCTGCTTCTTCCGACGCTAGGATCAGCGTAGGGCGTAAACTGAGGACCCCCTCGGCAGACAGGGTCCGTTGATAACCTATCTGCGGCAGTTTCGTCACCGCTTCCGGATAAAGACTGGAAGTGTCCACCCCCACGAGGTTTTTACCTGCGCCGAGAGCAGAGACGATTTCCGTCACTGCTCCCCCAATGGAAACGATGCGAGGTTCTTCCGCTTGCGCCAAAGAACAAGCGATCCCCACCAGCCAAATCAGTGCCCCAAGGATGGTGATTCCCCAAGGCAGCGAAGGAGCATTGATGGCGCTGTTTTTTACAATTTTTCTAATACCTTTTGCCATGCCGTATCTTCCGGTTGCCCCGGTTTGCGTTTGCCAAAAAAGATGGCTGCATTTTCTCCCTTTGTGTCAAAAATTTCCAGAGAAGTAACAAATGCATCTTTTGTAGCTTTTTTTACTATCCAGGCAGTGGCAACCAAGGGGTTATGGAGATGAAAGATAAACCGTTCGTCCAAAATGCTTAACCACTCAGCGCTCGAGCTGACGATATTCTTTATGGGGCCCGTGTGGATTTGGACACAGCCCGGGCTTCCTACAAAGACCATGATAGGCAACTCTTGAGAGGCCACTTCCTCCAACATAATTCGAATCGCAGAAAGGGGAATCTCCCGCGCACACCCCGCCGGGGCTAGCCGAAGACCCTGTTGACGCGTGACGCCAAATTTTTTTAATAAACCGGAAAATTCATGGGTGTCTTCAGTCGCAAGCCACCCTTTACGGAATCCTTCCACATCAACCTCTGAATCGGGACGCTCCACTCTTGGCGCCTCCAAGGGAGCCACCGCCTGGAAATCCGATTGATCCACAGACTGGAAGGTTTGCACAAGTTCCTCGTAAACGGATATCGAGCTTTGCGCCGTTAAAAATACCTTATGTACCGCCGTTCCGTATGGGTCAAAAAATTGAAAACTCTGCCCCCCTTCTCCATGATTTGCTGCCCTCGTAGCAAAACCGTATTTCCAATGAGACATAAAGAGCCGCAAATCAATTTCCGGTCCCGTCACTTGTCCCATCTGGCCAAAAAAGGCAATCGATTCATCGAAAGTGCCAAACCGGCTGTGAGCCGCCGTCTGGTTTCGAGTAATGCATCTCACTTCTCCTAGGTGGGGAAACTTTTGCAATAAGTCCGGCCAATTCCCTTGTAGGCGGGTGACATTTTCTGAACAACCGGTTGCAAGAAGTTCGGCTTCGCTGACTTTTAAAGCATCTGCGGCGTCACGAATGCGCAACTTGGGTTTTTCCAGGAGGAGGTGATTCCATCGGTCTTTGAGACTGATCGTTTGGGTCGTCATAATTGTATTATAGTGAGCTAAATATTTTAGCGAAACACCGCTAAAATAAGTAAGAGGTTTGAAGTGTTTTAGAATGTTTTATTATAAATCAGAAGGAAAGAGAGAAACTGATTCGCGCATTGATGCCAGGTTCGGAAAATCGAGCTATTCCTGTGGGGTAGCTTGAACTTACGACTTCCGGAGAGGACATATTTTGGTACAACCAATACGTTTGGTTTGTCAGATTATAAATTCCAAATGTGAGCAATGCATTTTTATTGAAACGAAATCTTCCTACCAGGTCAACAGTATAATAAGAGGGAGGATTGAATCCTATCGGAGTCTTTTGCGGGTCTGGCAGACGCGTTTGAGTCGCAACCCAGGTTCCTATCAAGCTTACGTCCCATTTATTACTGGGGTCTCGATAGCTCAAGGTATTTACTATTTTAAACGGATCAATATTAGCTAATGGATAACGGGATTCCAGGTCATCTCCCACGGTATAAGCGCACGCAGTGGTGATGTAAAATCCTTCCAGCCACGAAACATAATAACCTAATGGCACCTCAATATTACCTTCTATGCCGTAGATTTGAGCCCGTGAGATATTTCGCCCCCTGTAGACAATGAGGCTGGGATTTTTCGGATCGATTTTTCCTGCGGTATCGAAAGTAATAAAGTCATTATAGTAATGATAAAATCCTGAGAAGGAGAATTTTAAAAATGGATAATCTCCGCGGGTTCCGATTTCGAAATCATAACTTTGTTCCGGTTTCAGTGCGGGATTGGGAAGCACTTCGTAACCATAGAAAGGATTTCCGAAGGTGAGATTTAAGTCCTCCGTATTTGGATTACGAAAACCTTCCGCAAAATTTCCGTAAAAGTTTAGATTTCGCGTAGCTTGGATCAAAGTGGAAAAACTTGGGGTAATAGAGAACCGCTGATAGGATACGCCCGGAGTTCCATAGCTCGCTCTCAAGTATGCGTCGGAATTATGGATATTGAGCGAATAATAATCCATGCGGAGAGCGGGCGTTAGCCTTAGCCACGACACTTTTTCCGGAGTGATTTGATCTTGTGCAAAAACTCCGAGCCGAAGGGTGCCACTGGGCGGAATTTCCGCTTGCGGATAGAGCTGAGTACTATCAGCAGGCACACTTTTGCCGGTGGCTTTTTCTACAGTCCGACCATTTAAAAAACGATCTTGTAAGGTGTAAGTAACTTCGCCTCCATAGGTCCATTCATTTACAAGACCAAAGGCATGAGCCAGCTGCGTAGCCTGAAGATTTCCTCCCATGTGATAGGTGCGATAGTATTCGTTACGATAAATAGTTTGATTGCCCGCGAATGGTTTTCCACCGCGAGCGCTATCTTGTACTTGTTCGGAATCCTGTTTAGATTCTGTAACCTGGAAAAAAAGTGTTGATTGAATGTTTTTAAAAAGATCGATCTGAGAATCTCCGGTAAACTGATAATCAAGACTCACACGACCCCGGTTTTCGGTGTCCGCCGTAGTGAGGTCAGTGGTGCGTGTCTGCTTCGAATAAACATTAGTTTGGCTGATGAGATCTGAATTTCCGTGAGAGTTAAAGTATTCGCCGGTGAATCGGAGCTGATTTTTTTCATTCAAATGATAAACTACTTTTCCGAGGA
The DNA here is from genome assembly GCA_003176035.1 of Verrucomicrobiota bacterium. Lineage (GTDB taxonomy): Bacteria > Verrucomicrobiota > Verrucomicrobiia > Chthoniobacterales > Xiphinematobacteraceae > Xiphinematobacter. The sequence goes on along the minus strand of PSRL01000154.1, from coordinate 13,720 downwards.
GGTTATTCTGGTGGTAACTGAGCGGATTGGCACCTGCCGGACCGTATTTTCTGAGATCGGCTGAAATCCCCTGCTCTTGCCCATCACGACGAGTATAGAGAATGAGATATTCCACCGGACCGGTGCGCGCTGCGGCAGTCGCTGTTTCCCCCAGAGAAAGGTCCGCACTGTCAAAGGACTGTTTGTAGCTCAAATAAAATGGGCGAGTGGTATGAGCTAGAAAATCTGCGGGATCTTTTGTGGTATAAGAAACCACCCCCCCAATGGCGCCACTTCCATAGAGTGTGGATGCCGCGCTTTTTATGAGTTCTATGCGTTTTAGAGAATCAAAATCATAAAACGCTCGTCCGTCGGCGACATTGCCTCGAAAGGAAAAGATATCAGGGGCCCGAATGCCGTCCTCGATGAGAAGAATTCTATTTCCAGTCAAACCCCGAATATTGTAGTCCTCAACCCCCGTGGCAGTCCGCTCTGCCCGCCCTCCCCCTCCCATGGAGCGATTGGCGCTCACCCCAACTTCATTGCGAACCAAATCTTGAGGACTCGTCAAATTGCCATTGACGATATCCTCCGCTGAATATGTGGAGACTGAAGCGGCTACCTTATTTTTCTCCTGTGCTGTGCGAGTGGCTACTACAACGATTTCATCCAGCTTTTTTGATTTTTCAGACGCTGGGCTCGTTTCGCTCTGATGAGACAGCGCATCGCTCTCCTGGACTATTGGAGAATTCTCAGGAGCAGCTGGAGCTGACTCCACATGCGCCGTGAGGCAATTCACGATGATCCCGCAAAATGCACTCGACAAAATTCGAAGGCGTGATGCTTTTTTCCAATTGCCAAAAATCCGAACATACAGCATCCGCAAGTAATAATACAACCAGGTGAATCAGACTTCCTTGCCATTGCTTTTATTTTGTTCTTTCTTGCAGCCTCAAAGGGCATCCATAGCGCAAGATCTCTAAAATGAGTAGTGCCGGAGGAGAATTTTGACTCCAGCAAGATACAAACTACAATCTTTTAGAAGAAGCGCATGCGGTCTGTCGATAAAGACCCGGGCAACGTCCAAAATGTTCCACAAATGCTTTATTAAAGGAGCTGATGCTGGAATAGCCCACTGTCATTGCCACTTCCGTGATGCTCATTTTATCGTCACTTCGCAGGAGTCCCGCAGCTTTTTCCAGCCGTTTGCGTCGGATATAACCGGGAATAGTGAATCCGGTTTGTTGGACAAAAATCCGGCTCAAGTGAAAGGGGCTACATTGGATCTCCTGAGCTAACATGTTTAAGGAGGGAGGGTTCTCCAAATCTCTCTCCAAAAGAAAGAGAACGCGCTCGCAGCGTTCTTGGTTAAGTCTATGGTATCGCTCGCAGAAAAGCTCCGCGGGTTTTTCAGGTTCAAAGAATAAATACGAAAGTATCTCTGTGATTTTACTTTGATACCAAAAGTCATGTGCGGTTTCTACGACCGGAGGTTTTAACAAATGAAGTCGTAAATGGAGGAGGTCGGCAGGCATGTGATCCAGATGCAGGAGTGCTCCGGGTCGATTGGGATTTTCCAGAAATCGGGAAACAGCGGGCTTTAAAAAGCTCATTACGCTTCCCAATTGAACTTGTAAAAAATCCGCCGAGAATTCGAAGGTCACGAATCGATGCTGGTGTCCCGAAGGACGCCACGCTTTAATCGCATCGTTCCCAGTCGCATAAACAGCAATCTGTTCGCGGTTGCAAGCGCGAGGAGTTTTGGTTTGTTGTAAATAAGCTCGACCGGAAAAATTCAGACAAATCTCCAGGCTACAAGGATGAAAACTTTGGGCCCAATTCAGTTCCTCCTGATTAAAAAAGTCGTGCCACTCGATACTTAAGCCCTGTTTACGAAAACTTCCGTGAATTTGCCGCCAGGTACCCTCAATATCACTCCAAGCGGGTGCTTCGTAAGTAAGGGGTTCTGCGGAAAGAAGCTGAGTCATAAATAAAAAAATGCTGTTTTTGTTAGCTACTCTGAGGAGGAGAATTTAGCTTTTATGGCCGCCTAAGCGGCCCGATTCAGAGCACTGATAATTGCCTGGATGGAAGCGAGTTCAATATTCGTGTTCACCCCGGCTCCCCAGAGGGATTGCTGTCCGATTCGAAGCTGGATGTAAGCAATGGCACTGGCTTGGGCACCAAAGCCCAAGGCGTGTTCCTTATAGGAAGCAACTTCGAAAGGTGGAATTCCCGCATTGATCAAAGCCGCTACAAAGGCTGCGATAGGTCCATTGGCCTTTCCGGTAAGCTCTAATGTCTCGCCCACACGTAAGACTCTCGCCCGGCATTGAAATTGTCCGTTTCTTCCTTCCGCTTGGAAATGTTCTAATTTCCAGGGTCCGCTGCGGTTGACATATTCGCGATAAAAAATATCGCGCAGTTCGGCTCCATTAACTTCGCGCCCGAGACGATCGACCTCCTCGTTAGCCAGAGGCCCAAATTCTCGCTGCATTTCCTTTGGCAATTCAATTCCATACTCGCTTTCCAGTAAAAAGGCTACACCTCCCTTGCCACTTTGGCTATTGACCCGGATGACTTCCCGGTATTCCCGACCCAGGTCTTGTGGATCTATCGGGAGATAAGGGACGTCCCACAAGCGCCGTTCTTTCTTTTCCCATTCGGCCAAGCCCTTTTTGATCGCATCCTGATGAGATCCGCTAAAGGCGGTAAAGACCAATTCCCCCGCGTAAGGATGCCGTGGCGGGACGCCCATCCCCGTACACCTCTCATAGAGCTTTACCAATGCATTGAGGTTCCCAAAATCCAGACCGGGAGAAATGCCATGCATATATAAATTGAGAGCAACCGTTACAATATCTAGATTTCCCGTGCGTTCGCCATTCCCAAAAAGTGTCCCTTCCACGCGATCCGCACCAGCTAATAAAGCTAATTCGGTAGCAGCCACACCGCAACCACGGTCGTTGTGCGTATGGACGCTAATGACTGCGGCCTCCCGGTTTTTCAGATTGCGACAGAACCATTCAATTTGATCCGCGTAGATATTAGGCATATTGATCTCTACGGTCGCAGGCAAATTTAGTATCACTTTATTTGCAGGAGTCGGTTGCCATTCGAGCATCACTGCTTCGCACACCTCCCGAGCAAATTCCACTTCCGCAGACGAGAAGCTCTCCGGCGAATATTGCAAAGTGACTTCAGTCCCGGATAAAACACTGAGGCGCTCCTTAATCCAACGGGTCCCTTGCACTGCAAGTTTTACAATTTCCGGCTTTTCCATCCCAAAAACTACCCGACGCTGTGCCGGCGAAATGGAATTATAAAGGTGAATGATGGCCTTCTTTGCGCCTTTCAATGACTGAACAGTGCGCTCAATGAGATCCTCCCGAGCCTGCACCAATACTTGCACAGTCACATCTTCCGGAATGCGACTTTCCTCAATCAGATGCCTATTAAAAGCGTATTCCGTATTTGACGCCGCTGGAAACCCGATTTCGATTTCCTTAAAACCACAGCCCACCAAAGCCTGAAATAATTCGAGTTTCTGTCCCACATTCATGGGGACAGCCAAGGCCTGATTGCCATCTCGTAAGTCGACGCTACACCATATGGGAGGGCCCTCGAAAATACGGTCGGGCCATGTCCGATCCTTCAGGCTAATCGGATGAAATCGAGTGTATTTATGAAAAGGTTCCTTTAACATAACATTCTGATTTCAAATAAGTTAATATTACAGTATTAGGAGAGAGCCCGGTCCGCACTCAGAGCCCGAGTGGAGAGAAAAAGCCAAAGCTTCGGGCTGAAAAGCATGACGACATTTTCGGAACCTACCATAGTTGGCCCCTGCTGGCAATGTCTTCCACTCCCGATTGACACTAATGAAAAATTATGAAAGGCCGATTTAAATGCGAATTATTATCCTTCAAGGTGCTTTTTTTCCCGTCCCGCCACTTTTAGGGGGGGCGGTGGAAAAAATGTGGTTTCATCTTGCCAAAGAATTTGCGAGTGCCGGTCATGAAGTCATTCAAATTTCGCGGCGGCATCCCGAATTGCGAGACGAGGAAATCCTCTTTGGAGTGAAGCATATTCGGATCACCGGCTATGCGGCTCCTCGTTCTCTGCTAGTCCTGAAATGGTTGGATCTTTGCTATACCTTGCGCGCTCTAAGGCATGTTAGAACGCCCTGCTTATTAGTGACTAACACATTTTGGGCTCCACTAGTTTTTCCATTTTTTCTCAAGAGCCCGATCTATGTTGATGTTGCGAGGATGCCCAAGGGTCAGATGCGTCTTTATGCTCGGGCCAGTCGCTTTCGCGCAAATTCCAGAGCGGTTGCGGAAGCCATTGTCCACGAATGGCCCGCTGCGGCTAACAAGGTTCGCGTAATTCCTAATCCTTTACCCTTTGATTTTCACCCGGGGGTTTCGGCAATCCCATCTAAGCATCGTCGGGTTCTCTATGTTGGCCGTCTCCACCGGGAAAAGGGGCTGGTCCTTTTATTAAAGGCATGGTCTCGCCTGCCCTTGGCACTGATCAAAGAATGGAAATTACAACTTGTCGGCCCATGGGAAATTGCATTGGGTGGCAGCGGCGAAGCATTTTTTTCCGAATTGCGTTCGCTTGCAGAAGCGACTCATTGTGTTGAATTTAAAGGATTTTTGCGAGTTAGCTCAACTTTAAATAGCCTGTACGAAGGTGCCGCCATTTTTGTCTATCCTTCGGTGGCTGAGCAAGGAGAAACCTTTGGGCTCGCACCGCTGGAAGCCATGGCCTGGGGGTGTGTGCCTATTGTATCCTCTCTCCGTTGTTTCGAAGATTTTATTCAGGATAATACAAATGGATTAGTATTCGACCATCGAGCGGCCAATGTCGTCGATTTACTTAGGGACAAACTTCTCTTTCTTATGAGCCATGCAGAAGAGCGCGAACGACTTGCTCAAAAGAGTTTGGAAGTGCGCGCCAGCCATGCACCACTCAAGATTGCAAAAAAATTTCTGAAAGATTTTCAAAGTTTATATGACCAAGCATTTCTATAGCGCAACCCCCATAAAATGATCACAAATTTGAACGGAATTTTTTCTTCGAATGCGGCGCAACAACCGGGCCATATCAAACCCTATTCTAGCAACAGGATGTAACTATTCAATTATAAAAACACTCGAGAACTTATAGTGAGTTTTATTCGCGAAATTCCGCTCCCAATTTTGTAATCAGTTGCTGTTTTAAGCGCTCTTCAGCGGATGTCACTTCCTCATTTGTGAGTGTGCGCTCCAAAGAACGAAATTTGAGGGAAACGGCGACCGATTTGCGATCGGCAGGCAACTTTTCTCCTGTTGGATCAATGAAAATGTCAAATGGCTGAACAGCAGTGAGCAGTGCCTCTCCCGCTGAGAATAAAACATTTTCGATATTTTCATAGGATGTGGATTTTAGCACCACTGCGGCGATGTCTCTCTGTACCTCGGGATAACGAGGGATCTCTGAAAAACGTATTTTCCCGCTGGCTGCTTGCAAGGGGCGCAAGAGGAGTTCCGCTATTAATACGGCTCCAGGTATTCCAAGTTCTCTGCTCTTGGCGGGGGCCAACTGTCCAGCCAGACCTATCAATTGAGTGGTTAAGATTTGAAGACACACACTTCCCGGAGGGAAGGAAAGTGATGCAGGTTGTACTGAAGCGGCTGTAAAAAAGAGAGGCTGTGTAATAAGCGTTTGGATCGTTCCTTTAAGGTCGTAAAGATCCAAATCGGGCACATGCTGATGCTTCCAAGAGGAGGAAGCGGAGGCGCCGGTCATTACAAGACCCAGGCTGAAAATTTCTTCATCCGGATTGCTGCGAAACACCTTGCCTATTTCATAGAGCCGAACGGAACGCTGACCATGGTTGAAATTTCTTTGTACGACAGAGAGCAATCCCGGAATTAAACTGGGACGAAGGAATGCCTGATCCGCCCCCAAGGGGTTTTTCAGTCGAATTGTTTGTGATTCGGGAACAAAATCCCGAAACGACTCATAATTTACGAGAGTGCTAGTCCGTGCCTCAAAAAACCCCTGGGCAATCAGGCGGTTATGTAAACCCGCATAAAAATCAGCGTTGGCATCCGCTTTGCTCGTGGGCGATATTTGCGCTAAAGTTTTTTCCGGAATTGCCTCAATTCCTAAAATCCGAGCCACTTCTTCAATCAGATCTACCTCCCGAGTGAGGTCTCTGCGGTAGCTTGGAATTTCCCAAATGGAAAATTCAGAACAGCTCTCAATTAATTTTAACCCTATTCGCTTTAAGGCGGCGCAAATAGTTTCCTCCTGCAAGTTCACCAAACCCAAGAGGCGATTTATCCTGTTATGGCGAACTTTCAATTGCAAATGCTCCTGCTGGCTGTAGCCAGCAGTTATGGCCGAGGCATCAGGCATGCCACCTGCAATTTCACAGATTAATTGCGCGGCAAGCTCCAATGCCTTAAGCATCATAGAATTATCTACGCCGCGCTCAAATCGATAGCTTGCATGAGTGGAAAGGCCGAGACGTCGTGCAGTTCGACGAATCCGCGCCGGATCAAATATTGCGCTCTCTAAAATTATGTCCGTTGTAACCGATGAAACACCCGAGGTTTTCCCACCGATAATCCCTCCCAAAGCCAATACGCCTTGTGCATCTGAAATAATGATATCCTCGGATGCTAAGGAATAGGTTTTCCCGTCAAGCGCTTGGAATTCCAGTTGATTCGTCTCAGAAATCCCACGGGCGACGACAATACCGCCCTTCACGCGGTTTGCATCAAAGGCATGCAGGGGTTGCCCTAGCAAGAGCATCACGTAATTGGTAATGTCTACGATATTGTTCACCGCATGCAAACCGACTGCCTCCAGCCGAGATCGCAGCCACGCCGGACTTTCCCCAACTTGCACTCCCCGAATTTGCCGAAGGGCATAGGTCGAACAGCCCGATTGATCCTCGATACGCACTTTGGAAGGATCCGCCGTAGTTCGGGGTATCTCCGGTGGCTGCCAATTGAGGGGCTTATTCGTAAAAACACTCACCTCGCGCGCAATGCCCAGATGGCTCAGCCAGTCTCCGCGGTTGGGCGTGATTTCCAGGTCCAGAATTGAATCCGGCGGAAAAACATGGGATATGGGGCTCCCTACGGGGGCGGTCTTCGGTAAAATCAAAAGGCCCACAGCGTCTTCAGCAATCGCCAATTCTTTTGCGCTACAGAGCATTCCTTGAGATTCCACTCCTCGCAGTTTGCCGACTTGAATTTTGAAATTACCAGGTAATACCGCTCCAGGCAGCGCAAGGGGGACCTTATCGCCAACATGATAATTTTTGGCACCGCAGACAATTTGTCTTGTCTGGCTAGTCCCATCAGCAACTTTGCAAATACTGAGACGATCCGCATTGGGATGGGGTTCGGACTCCAGAATTTCCGCGACTACGACGTTATTTAGCGCCACGCCCCGGGTCTCTACGGATTCCACCTTGCAACCGGCACGCGTCAAAAGATCTATCAGATCGGATACCGCCCCATTAAAATCCACAAGCTCCAGGAGCCAATTGAAAGAAAGCTTCATGTTAACAAAAAACTGAGTTGTTGACCCGGAGAGCTGCCGGATGGCTTTTGCCACTCTTAGGCCGGCAGCTCTCCGGATAAAAGAGCGTAATGCCAGTTAACAAAACTGCGAGAGAAACCGGATGTCGTTTTCAGCCAACATTCGTATGTCGGGGATTCCAATTAGGTTCATCGCCAGTCGATCGAGTCCAAAGCCGAAAGCAAATCCTGACACGAGATCCGGATCGTATGCCCGGTCTCCGCGACGGGCATTAATTGCTTCGAATACAGCCGGGTCCACCATCCCACAGCCCGCCAGTTCCATCCACTGATCGCCTAAAGCCTCAGTTCGAATGTCGATCTCATAACTCGGCTCTGTAAACGGGAAAAAATGGGGTCGAAATCTGATTTCAGTTCCCGGCCCAAATAATTCCGGAAAGAAAAATGAGAGAGTTCCCTTAAGATCAGCGAGGCTGACATCGGCTGCCACATAGAGTCCTTCCAACTGATTGAATTGGGCCAAATGGGTTGCATCGACCTCATCACGTCGGTACGCAGCTCCCGGACCAATTACCCGCAGTGGCGGACTTTGGCTTTCCATGACCCTGGTTTGAATTGTCGAAGTGTGAGTCCGCAACAAACGTCCGTCCGGAAGGTAGAATGTATCCTGCTCATTTCTCGCAGGATGATCTGCCGGAGTGTTCAGCGCGTCAAAACAATGCCATTCTGTCTCAATGTCAGGCCCTTCAGCGAGGGCAAAGCCCATACGGTGAAAAATTTGAACGGCGCGATTGAGCAGGCGTGTCAAAGGATGGATGGCGCCAATGCACGGCTGGGTACCAGGCAAAGTAACATCCAAGTTACTCAGCAAAGCCTGATCGGCCTCAGCATTCAGAGCTGTAGCTCGCTTTTCTAAGGCGGAGCTCACCGCCTCGCGCAATTCGTTTAACAATTTTCCAAAGCGCGGACGATCCGCCTTCGGGACGTTCTTCATGGATTGGCTTAAAGCTGAAATGGAGCCGGAACGCCCCAGCGTCCCGATTCGAACCGCTTCCAATGCGGAAATATTGGAAGCGGTCTCAATTTGAGCCAAAGCCTCGTTATGAATGTGTTGAAGCTTGGATTCCACTGCGGGGTCTAAAAAACCGAAAATGGCTTATGCACGCTTTGTCTTCAGCGCGCCAATTACTGTCTCCAATATCTGCTTAAAGGTCGGGAGATCCCGAACAGCTAAATCGGAAAGGACTTTACGATCCAGCGCTATCTGAGCGGCTTTGAGACCCTCAATAAAACGGCTGTAGGTAAGGCCTTCAGCCCGCACTGCGGCGCTCAAACGTTGAATCCACAGAGATCGGAAGTTGCGCTTCCGCGTCTTGCGGTCCCGATAGGCCCATGTTTTAGCCTTCATTTGGGCGTCTTTCGCGTAACGAAACAGTTTGCTTCTCCGCCCACGATAGCCTTTGGAGGCTTTAATGACTCTTTTGCGCCGCTCTCTACTTGCGGGCGCGTTAGTTGCTCTAGGCATTTGGAATTCCGCCTTTCGGCGGCCTCAGGGAGCCAGCTGTTGTTGATTTGTGATCCCGGACCTCACCGGCTCCATTCATTCCCGTTCAATAACGAGAAAGGCCCGAAATCAATGGAAAATCAACCAAAGGGCAGGCAGCGCGTGATTCTCGAAACATCGGAATCGTGAACCAGCGTTCCTTTCGCCAACTTACGTTTGCGCTTCGCAGACTTACCTTCCAAAAGATGGCGACGGCTTGCTCGCGTGCGTTTGACCCTGCCGGTGGCAGTCAGCTTAAACCGTTTGGCAACGGTCTTACGGGTTTTGCTACGTGCGATGGATTTTGGCATTGGAAAAGTTTTAACCAATTAGCGGAACCAACGGAGAGATGCAATATGAAATTCCGCTCAGCCTAGAATGTTGTTCAATCATAGCGAAATCCCTATAAAATGATCACAAATTGCAATGGTATTTTTTCCTCGGGCGCGGCGCAAAAGCAAGGCCATGTTCATGATATGGACTTGGTTTTGCAACAATAGCTGAGGGAAAAAGACCCCCAAAGTGCTCTCATTTTATAGGGATTCCGCTATAATTTCGACCAAACAAAAACTTAGAATTTCTCCCGATCGCGCCAAAATCATAGCCAGTAACATGCGTGGATCAAGGTGGTTATACGGAGTCAGGTTTTTCGGGAACTATTATCAATCTTTCGCTGCTCGGTGCCGCCACCAGGTACCCGCAGCCGTTCCCGCCTTTTCTCAAATCGGCACAAATGGCATCTCCAATATACTTGAGAACGGCTTGCTTCATTGGACGAGCTCCCAAGGAATGATGAATTCCATACCGAATGATAAATTCAAGAGCGGAACCCCCAATTCCTAAATGGTAGCCTTCCCGCCCCATTCGAGCTAACTCGGCCAGGAGAGCGGCATGCGCAATTTTTCGCTGAACCGAATAGCTTAAGGGACAAAAAACTAATTTTTCATCGAACCTCGCCACTAGCTCAGGTCGAAAATGTGTACGCAATTGGCCTAACACTGTGCGCTCCAAGGTGGCGAATGGCAATCGTGTCCGGCGAAGGAGATTTTCCGAACCGATATTGGTTGTGCAGACAATGTAAAATCGCGAAAGATCCCACTGACGGTGATCGCCTAAGGTGATCCGAGCAGCATCCAACATCTGTAAAAAAAGATCCCAAATCCGGGGATGGGCTTTCTCAATTTCATCAAATAACAAAACACCGGTGCTATGATTTTCGAGAGCTATTCCCAACCGGCCCGGACGATCTTTTCCCTCCCCTACAAATGACTTCACTTGATCCAAGTGAAGAAATTCGGACATATCGAAACGAATGGCTCCCTGTTGACCAAAAAGACATTCCGCAATTTCCAAGGTGATTTGAGTTTTCCCGACGCCCGTAGGTCCAAGGAACAGGAAGGAGCCTTTAGGGCGCTCTCGCGGTTGCAAGCCAAGTTCTCCCCGCTCCAAAAGGGACATGACCCTCGGAATCACATGGTCTTGACCGCAGATGCGTTCCCACAAACGCTTTTCCAGTTGTCGCAGTTTGCCTCGGATCGACTGGTAGTTCATTGAGCTGGCCCGGAGGAAGAGATAGCGGGATCTCCCGAAAGGAGGGGTTCAATCCGAAAGGGTACAAAGGCCTTTTCCAATGTTTGTCGCGTGGAAGCTGCAATGTCGTCGGATTTGGAGGGGTCCGTCTTTTGCTTACCGGGACGCTGCCCTTCCGAGCAGCGCTCATGTTCCTTTTCCAAAGCTCGGATCTTTTTTTCCAACACGGCATTTTGTTCGGCTATTGCAGCAAGATGCGCCCGACTGATTTCATAACCCTTCGCGAAAGTTGCAGGCGCTTCCCAATGGGGCGCTGCTCTGTCGCCGTCCTTGGCCCCCTTCCAAGTAGTCCCAGCAATATCTTCCTCTACGCCACAGAGCGCGCGTTTCTCGTGTGTCAGCCGCCCGGAAGCAGAATCGACGGAGTGGCGGAGGGGACATGCTTTTACTATTTCGGCAATTTGTGGGCGGTCGAGCGCTTGCATTTCCGCGGTGGCGTGAGCATTTGCCGGAAGGGCTCGCGCTACAGGCGTGGGAGGTGTTTTCCAAGGAAAGCAACCGGTATTGGTGGCTGCAAGAAAAGCAATAAAATAGATTTTCATGATTTGGGAGAAGCCGGCAAGTGCAGGGAGTGCTCGGAGGGAACCAATGCCTTGGAGCCGGCAATAGTGGCTTGTTGAAGGTCCACCGTTTGGGTGACGTAGAGGTAAAAGGTGGTACCAGCCGGCACGCGCACAAAAAAGGGGTCTCCTTTCTCCAAAAGGCGCTGAGAGATCAGCTGTGCTCCCCGTTCTATGCCCGCAGCAAGGGCCGTCCGCCATCCTGGAATTCTGCGTATTGTTGTGCCACCATATTGGCCATAGAACTGGACGTTTTCAATGAGTCCATCCGCAGCTGCCGCCAGCATTGCAGCACTCACCGCCTTCGTCTCAGCATAGCGATCGGAGGGAATGATATTGCCACGCAGTCCGGCGGAACCGTCCGAAATTTCCCATCTGTTTTCATCAGGGATTGGGGCATGGTCTAAGGCCATCCCGGATATTCCCAGCTCTCGCCCGTCGTGAAATACCAACATCCAGTGGTTATTGGTTCCAATCCGTTCTCGTTCCGGTTGATTGGAAGCAATGCCGTGAACTTCTGTTCCAGCGGGAACAATTAATGCGCCCTCCTGCCACACATCGTCAGTCACCAGCCCAATGATCGGAGTCAACATGTTTGAAGTGTCGACGGTATTGATTAATTCGCATCGGATTAACCGTCCGAAGGGAAGGTATTGCTGAGGTCGCGTGGGTGCCGGAAGAGAATCTGCAGCGTCGAAAATTGCCATTGGAATGGGCGAAGGCGGTGACCGTGGGATCACCGGTGCACTTAACCCTGTGCCGGCGGATACATTCCGCCTCGGTTCCACATGCTCGAGAGAAGGTGGTGGTGTTGTTTGTTTGGAGGATGGCGGTGAGATGGGGTGGACAAATCGCGAGTGCGTAGCCACCGTAGCTCCCTCCCGTTCAACAATCTCGGATTTTTCCTGGGGCTTCTTTTTAAAGACTCCACCATTCACTATTATGAAAAACAATAAAAGAAATAGAGCAAAGCGCCCCAAAGGAGTCCTAAGGAATGCTCGGATTTGTCGCAGGTGAATCATCCGGATGTCATCTCCTTTCAGCTCGCACTACCAAGATGTTCCAAGGATTCTCAGCGCGTAGGTTGTTTCTGCCTCCCCCTGGCATGCCGGTGATTGCAAAAAAAGCATTTGTTTTTCCATCCCGCGGGATTATCCCGGAGGCATCGGTGATTGCCTGTTTATAAATGCGGTCTCCCAAACGTGCCGCAAGTTGATGGGGCTGATAATGAATGAGGTGATCGGATTCATTTCGGAATTCGATATGAAAAACCAGCACATCTTCAGGATCAAATCGATAGACCTCTCGGAGGACTACTCGAAATCCTTCGTAAGAGATCTCTCGATTGAGAATAGTATGCTCGACGCCAACTAAGATATCCGAGGTGCCATTTGTTAAAACACCATAGGCCTTGGCACGATCTAAAATGGAAAGAAGCCTGTCGGAAGTTACCAAGAGCTTGCCTGAAGTGATTCGGCTTGGATAAAAGAAAGACACCGTAAAATGCGCATTCTCCGCAGCGGTCAGGTGCAAGACATAAGCCTTCTTTTCAAAGATGACCGTAAGTTGATCGTTCGCCTTGTCGTGGAGTGCGCGCAGGGTAAAGTGGGAACTTCCCGGGACGAAATTGATCAAAAAATCAGCATTGTCTTGTGGCGTTTTAGACACCCGCTGTCCGTAAATTCCGCTAATGGGAGCTGGGAAAAGAAGAGTTGTAGTTCCGGTATGGCAGGCAATTCTAATACCGTAGACGATGTTTTCATCAAGTTGCTTATAGACGATAGGCCGAACAGACTCGGCGAAACAAAAGGGATTCAAGGATGCTAAGATCAAAAGGCTTCTCCAAAAATCATGGCCCGCGCCGATGCAGCGGCTCTTGAAGTAAACAAATTTCATGTCAAACAAATGACTCACAGAAGTTTCTCCGAATAATGCAGTTGGTATACTACAAGGGGCAGTAAGCCGTTTCTTAATAGGTCGGGATTTCGAATAAATTCCAAGATCAATTCAAATCCCACGGCTTCCCGAAATTCCATTTCTCCTAATGATCCTGTTCGGACTAAATTGCCGTTGCTTTTAACGGAAATCGCTTCATAAGACTGCCCGGATCCATCTTTAATGCGACGGCTTTCCATGATATCAATGCTGGTGAGCTCGCATTTTTGATGAATTTGCTTTTCTGAAAATTCCTGTGCGTCCAAGGCTAAGAGTCGGTGGCCTTCGGTACGCGCCGGTTCAACGAAGAGTCGCTCGAAGAGTTCGGGAAGATCCAATCCACCGGGATTTCGTTGCAAAAAAGCGAGTGCGGCAAGGCGGACATGATAGGCGTGAAGCTGCCCTGCCTCTTCAAAACCCAAAATAGCGGAATAAATTAACGTTCCACCGGCGTCCAAAATAACAACCTTTTCTTGCTCTTTTAGAATTGAGGTTAAACACAAGGGCGAGACAAATCCCCAAGCGGCAAGGATCAGCGAAACGCTCATCCAAAAACGAGCTGCAAT
>PSRL01000069.1 GCA_003176035.1 Verrucomicrobiota bacterium | reverse complement strand
TACCCGCACACATGGATGTTTACTAGCTTAAACGCTTTTTTCAGACTCAACTATTTAGTTAATAAATGCTCTAAAGGTGCAGAACGCAACTATTGCAATTGCTTATCCCATTCAGCGAGCCGATCTTTTTCTTTTTCAAAAAGGAATGTGGTATCGCCGAGAACTTCGATTCCCAGAATTTTATCTCCCTTTTGGATCGTATCAACGATGGTTTGCCCTTCGGTGACTTGGCCGAATACAGTGTGCTTGCCATCCAGCCAAGGGGTGAGGACATGGGTGATAAAGAACTGGCTTCCATTTGTATTTGGGCCCGAATTTGCCATAGACAAACGGCCTGGGCGGTCGTGCTTGAGGCTCGGATCGATTTCATCCTCAAATTTGTAGCCGGGGCCTCCCATACCGGTGCCTGTGGGATCGCCGCCTTGAATCATAAAATTAGGAATCACTCTGTGAAAAGTAATGCCGTCATAGTAATGCCGTTTGGCCAGATTCAAAAAATTGGCGGTAGTCAGTGGCACCTGCGAAGCAAATAAGATTGCGTGGATATCCCCTCGGGTAGTTTTAAGAATGATTGGAATGTCAGAAACGGTCATTTTTGCGTTGAGTAAGGATGTTGCTGCTAAAATGACCAATCCCAAAATAGCAACTACTAAGAAAACTGGCTTTCGCATGGCAACATCCTCGGATAGACCTTTTTTAGTGACAATGAAACAACAAAAACTTCGTGTGGGGCTCCTTCAACATCGGTGCGGTCCCGACTTGCAGGCCAACGCGCTTACCATGGAACGTGGAATGAGAACCGCAGCGGCTCAAGGCGCGCACATCATTTCCACGCAGGAACTGTTTCGGTCTCAATATTTTTGTCAGGTGGAAGATCATAAATACTTTACTTTCGCGGAGACAATTCCGGGGCCCGGGACGGAACGTCTTTCGGCTCTCGCTCGCGAACTCAAAGTGGTCCTCATCGCTTCGCTCTTTGAGAGGCGAGCGCCCGGTCTCTACCACAATACCGCCGTCGTCATTGATGCCGACGGCACCTTGCTAGGTAAATATCGGAAAATGCACATTCCGGATGATCCTCTTTTTTACGAAAAGTTTTATTTTACTCCTGGCGATCTGGGTTTTTTGACATGGAAGACGAAGTATGCTCCTGTCGGTGTCTGTATCTGTTGGGATCAATGGTATCCTGAAGCTGCTCGACTCACTGCGCTTGCGGGAGCCCAGATCCTTTTTTACCCGACAGCCATTGGTTGGCACCCTTCAGAAAAGGAACAACAGGGCCAGCGCCAGCATGCTTCCTGGGAGACCGTTCAGCGCGGACACGCCATAGCCAATGGATGCTATGTAGCGGTGGCTAATCGGGTTGGCCATGAAGCCCCTGATGGAGGGCCAGGAATCGAATTTTGGGGACAGAGCTTTATCTGCGATCCCAGTGGAGAAATCCTTAAAAGAGGTTCCTCCTCCGAAGAGGAAGTCCTTGTAGCCGAGATTGATTTGAGTCTCGTGGAAAATCAGAGAACTCACTGGCCTTTTTTGAGGGACAGAAGAATCGATGCCTACGGAGAGATCAATCGCCGTTTGATCGATACATGAATAAAATAATTATGAAATTTGGGAAAAATTTCCCATCCCAGGCAAGGCGCAAGACAGAGGCCATCCAGGGGCTGCCGGACCTCAGCGGAAAGAGGGACATGCTCATTTTATAGTTTTTCGCTATACAACTTGAGTTTTGGGATAGGTTCTACTCATAGAGTGACATGAGAGAGCCCGATCTTTGTTTATTTAAAAATGGGTGTCCCGCGATAAGGATACTTGTTGGATGCCAAGCGTCCATATTTGTAAGGTTTTATGAAGTTGTTAATATTAGGCATACACTCGCCTTTTCTTGTGTAATCATAGGTCCCATATTTGGAACGCGCGTCCCCTGAAATTATTAATATCAGGAATAGGCTCGCCTTTTCTTACGCAATCATAGATAACTTTTAATCGTTCAAGTTGTTCCGGAGTATACGGTTTGTTGTCATAATGTCTATTGTTGATAGCCTCTTTCAACGTGCTTTCGCACAGTTCCGACTGACATTTTCCGATTAATTTATTGAGTTTCAATGTTAAGGCATTATCAGATAAATAGTCTTCTGGCATTGTTATGGCAAGAAACAAACCTGAATCGAGCGGCATAAGATTATCATCATCTCGAAGGCTGAGGTCGGCTTCATTGTTAACTAAAATATCTATTTCTTCAAGTACTTTATCCATATCTTGGAAGTAGGCAACTATCAGAAGATGTAACGCGGTGTACTTAATGGCTCCTTGTGCATTTGGGTTGCTACCTAATTTAATTAAATGATCGGTGACTTCAGGATAGCCATGTCCTACTATATAACGTAATGTCTCAATTTGGGATCCTGGTAGTTTAGCATCAATATGAACCCTTCCGGAAGTTATATAGTCTTCTATGAGAGATATCATTTTAGGACCATTTGGACTATAATGGATTTTGCGCAGATCTTTTAGTTCTTCGAAAAATTTATCAACATCAGGGCCGTCCATTGGACCTTGTTGAGATAAGATTTGTTTTCCTTCACTAATAGAATTTTTTAGTAAAGAAGTATCAGGAACTGTTGCTGCGCTGAAGCCATTTGAATTTAGGTTTCCTGTTGCCTGTGTGGGTGGGGCGGTACGCCGTGCTGACGAAGATGCGGAAGCACACGAGCCAGAAGTCGATGAGGTGGTTCCCTCATGAGGAGAAGGAGAAACCGGTGGCCTATTATGTAAAAATCTATTGAATTTATTTTTAACGTTCGAGAAAAACATACTTGTAGAGAAATAATTTACTGACTGCATGATTACAACAATTTATTTAGTGGATATTTAGGTATAACTTACTGAATGAGCTGCGGTTGTTCTTACGCTGGCATCCAATGGATAAATGGGTGATAAAAAGCCTTGACTTACTACCTGACATGCTGTGTGCGTTATATTGTTAATAAGCCTCGTTGGAGGATATTGCGATCAGTTTGCGAGGTTCTCGGAAAAAATTTTTCGATGTTCCGTCAATTCTCTTTTTGACGATGGTTTTAATATTGTATGATCTTTTATCTAGAAAATGGCACTTTTAAATTGTTCGCTATAGCCTTCTTTATAGATTTTTTGCTTAAAAGAATTATTACCGGTGAAATTAGTGTAGTTTATAATAGCGTTATCAAAATAAGTTGGGTACATCACTTCTTGGTACTGTAAATTAGAAAGATTCGCATTAGTTAAATTAGTCCTAGTAAATCGAGTGCCGCGTACATCTGATCCGCGAAAGTCGGCACTTTTTGCATTAACATTTTCCATGTTTTGGGGCAGCCTTGCTTTGCTTCAGCAGGAGAAATTAACATTAGATCCTTCAAGACTGGAGTAACCAAAATCAGATTCGTCCGCAATCATGTTCTCTAAATTGGCGTTTTTCCAAGAAGCAGTTGTATGTTTTTTATTATTTCCTGAATTATAATATGTGCTAACTTTTGCCTTAGTTAAATCAATCCCAGGTGCTATGAGATCATCCAGTTGGGAGCCTCCCCACGTGCTTGCTAGAGCTTCAGCGTTGGTTAGGTTGGCTGATGTGCCATAAACTCCATCCAGATTTGCTGTAATTAATTTGATGTTTTGCATCTGTGTACCGTTAAGATTGCAGTCGCATAACTTTGCACAAGAGGCGATAGCATCTTTCATCGTCGCGTTTGAAAAATCATTATTTCGTAGCCAGGCGTTCTCCATATTTGCTTTATTCAGATTGGCTCCGGAAAAATTTGAATTCTCTATATACACACCTTCAAAATTAGCGCCTTCCAGATTAGCGCGAAAAAAATTAAGTGTCAGCTTACTCAAGCCCGGTATGTTACGGAAATCCACATTCTGTAAATTACAATTCGAAAAATCTGTTCTCCCATTCTTTACGGATTGTATAAAGTCTTCCCTTGATAATTGCTTAGGGGCTCGTCGCCCCTGTACCCATTGATAGAGATCCGCATAATATTCAAAGTTATTAAAATCATTGCTTATAGCATTTGAAAGAGCGTCTTCAGGTGTTAGATTATTTTTTCCTGGCCGAGTAAAATCTGCTTCCGGAGTTAAGGATTTTAGTAGCGTAATCACCTTTGTGCTATTTTTTTCATTTGATTTGATAGCTGTATGGATAGCGTGGTGTACCGCGGTCTCATTGGTAATATCCGGGGCATTTACATCAACTCCTTTCTTTTTTGCTGCCTTAATACACTCAGTGATATCATCCACATTATTCCAGCTCTGGTTTTTTACAAGATGGTGTAAAACATTTTGTTTGGAATTATCTGTGAAATTACAGTCGACCCCGTGCATATTTATCAACCAATGCGTCATTTTAGGATCGCAACTTGCTATTTTTAATAAAACCGTTTTTCCATCCTTAGGATCACGAGAAGTTTTGTCCGTATCTTGCATGTCCACTATGAAATCCCACAAGCGATCTGATTTCTCGCTGGATGGAGGGAGTTTCAGAATGCTTTCGAGGCGAGAAAAAAAGGCCTCATCAGGTTTTTGATTCGATGGGTTGGTAGTGATGCTGTTACGTGACACGTTACTATCAGTACCGTCATTTACAGCACGGGGTTTCGTTAATAGAGTGACATGAGAGGATTCCGGTTTCTGGTTATTTGAAATAGCATCTTTTGATAAAGGGGTGAGACCGCCTGTTGCCTGTGTGGGTGGCGCGAGGCGCTGTGATGGCGAAGATGTGGAAGCAAACGAAGAACCAGAAGTCGATGGGTTGGCTCCATTTTGAGGCGAAGGAGAAACCGATAGTCTGTTATTAGAAGATTTATTTAGATTAAATATTGGCATATCGCAGAGAAATAATTCATTGAGTGTATGGTTACAAAAAGTTATTTAGTGGATATTTAGGTATAACTAACCGAATGAGCTGCGGTTGTTCTTACGCTGGCGCCCAAGGGATAACTGGGTGATAATTAACCTTGACTTTTTACCTGCAGTTCTGAGAGCCCCCTGTTTAAGAGGGCCCGCCGGAGGATATTGAGAGCAGTCTGAGTGGCAAGTTGTTTGAATATTTGGCGTTCCGCAAGGAGTAGGTTCTGAAAAGTTTGAGTGGGGAGCCCTTGCGAAGCAAATGTGATAAAAACGGTGCCTATAGGTTGTAAACACGAGAGGCCGCCCGGACCTGCTAAGCCTGTTAAGCTTAGCGTGTGAGTGGCGCCAGTGAGATAGCGAGCGCGTTCCGCCATGGCTTCGGCGACTTCTTTACTGACTGCGCCATGGGACTCAATGAGGGAGGGTGGCACTCCAAGGGTTTTGGATTTCGCTTGATTTGAGTAAGTGATGAATCCCTCCAAGAAGACTTCTGAAGCACCGGGAACGTTGGTAATTCGATGAGCCAAGAGTCCGCCAGTGCAGGATTCAGCGACAGCGAGAGTTTCTTTTCTCTTACGAAGCAGCTCGACGACCACTTGCTCGAGAGTTTCGCCGATGCTGGAAGCAATGTGTTCACCCAGAGCTGCGTACACTTGCGGCGTCACTTCATCCAAAACGGCCGACGGC
Source organism: Verrucomicrobiota bacterium (assembly GCA_003176035.1). Lineage (GTDB taxonomy): Bacteria > Verrucomicrobiota > Verrucomicrobiia > Chthoniobacterales > Xiphinematobacteraceae > Xiphinematobacter. Next base: position 2,548 of record PSRL01000069.1, on the reverse strand, counting down.
GCAATCACCCGAAAATCCACCTCATTGGGTCTGGGGCAGTATCCGACTTCGATGCGTCCATCCCGAAGCAAATGCCGGCCGATTTTCTCTTCAACGCTGGTTTCGTCCATGCCAATGATGGAAAAAATCCGCTGTTCAACAGCTATTTCCCGTCCTGCCAGCCGTTTTAAAATTGGCAACGCCTGGTTTTGAAACATGGGTTTCAATTCGTGGGGTGGACCTGGAAATAGAAAAATATGTGGCGCTTTAGGCATTGTACTGGCGGGAATATAAAGCCCGGGTGCGGTGCCATGGTCATTGTACAAAGCTTCAGCTCCCTCGGGGACCAGAGTTTGGCAGAGCATATTTTCGCGGAAAGGAATACCTAAACGGGCCAAACGTTGCTGAATTCGTTGACGGATTTCGGCATCCGAACGTAAGGGGCGGCCGGAGAGATCCGCTACTATTTCGCGGGTCAAGTCGTCCGAAGTAGGCCCCAAGCCCCCTGTAACCAAGAGAATATCACAGCGCTGGAAGGCCTCCGCCAGGACGGATCGCATCGTAGCGTTGTCCGGGACAGTGGTTTGGCGTGCGATCCGAAGTCCTAGGGAAAGTAAGCGTTCTCCGAGATACACCAAGTGAGTATTCGTAGTCACTCCAAGGAGGAGTTCGCTGCCGGTATTGATGATTTCAATGTTCACGCGGAGAGAAAACCGATCCTATCAGCAAGAAGCAATGAGGTTATAGCGAAAGACCCACAAAGTTGTTATCATTTTATAGGTGTTTCGCTATATATGGGCGAGAGCTCTAGGGCATCAAATCCGTAATGCTTTCAGCATTCTTTCACTCTATATGCTGAAAATTTTTCTATAAAAAAGAAACAATGCGATTTTTTACCATGCGGAGGGCGACATAACCGAAGTGGCCTTGCGGAGTTTCCAAGGGAGGTGGGCTGCCCCACTTGTCCGCTAATTTTTTTAATTCTTCGGCGGGGGAAATCCGGTCATAAATTCCAGTGGCTAGTACGATGCGCTTTTTATCACAAAGTGGCATGCCATGAAGCGGGGAAGAGAGGTGCGCATGTTTTTGGACAATGTCGGGTGATATTCCTGTCTTTGCGAAGATGCGCCGGATAGCCTGAGCGGCGGGACTTTGGCCAATGGCATGTTCCACATTTACGATGGGTTGCAGAAGCGCCATAAAATCGAAGTCCGGTTCAATGAACGAAGTGAGGGAGCCAACCCACCCGCCGTAGCTGGTGGCTAAGAGGGCGAATTTGTCGCAGCCTTTCAGGCGAAGCAGAGCCATCAATTGCCGGGTTTCTATGACGCTTTGGCGAATCAAAAGGGCGTTGCGGATGAGGTTTGATGTCAATGTCGATGCTCCTCTCCAGTGCCCGGCGGGAGTGCGGGAATAATGACAGGGGAGGTGAGGAAAGGCCGCATTCCAACCTCTTTCATTAAACCATCTTGCGAGGCGTCGATAGCCTCCGCCGTGAGCGGACATTAAAGCGTGAAGAAGAATCACAGTGGGGCGCTTGGGATGAGATCCGTACCATTCAACGCATGCCCGATTGTTTTCGGGATGTCGAGTGTCGTGGATCGGGGTGTCCCAACGGATCTGGTTGTTGGAAATGTTGAGTCCCTCCATAGGGGGGGCAGCATAGTAGTCCTCGCGGGTGAGGATTTCGCATTCTTTGAGGTAGGCATCCAACTCTGCGAAAGAGTGGCTTTCTGCTCGGAGGGTCCATTGAATGGTGTTCATGGCGGCGCAGAGGCTATTATCTAAGACCAATGCAAGCGAATGCTTCAGGAAAGAGGGCAGCCGTGGAGAAAAGTTCATTTTTTTTTGGGGCCTGATTTTTGACCTCTCCTTTGTTGCGCAGTCTGAGGAAAGTCCGCGGCTTGCAGTCCGAAGTGCTCTTTTAGAGAAGCAGCCAGAGAGCGGATGGAGGCGATGATTTGATTTTGTAGTAGACTTCTTGCGTGTTGCCTTGGAAGTGAGGTGGGGCAATCCATGGGTTTTCCGAAGGCAATCCAAATGGACGCCCGCTGCCGTGTGACGATTTGTTGTACCGGGTTCCAGTACTTCGTTTCGTATAATCGATCGCTCCCCAGGATGGCGCAGGGAATGATCGGTGCACGGCTGAGGGTTGCCAGGGTGGTAAAGCCGGGTTTTCCCCAGGCATTGCTCAGGAGTGAATTTTCGCCGCTTCGGATTCCGCCTTCCGGAAAGATTCCGACGACAGCGCCGTTGCGGAGACGGTGAATAGCTTCTCTCAGCGCGTGTCCATCGCCCCGAATACGATCCAGCGGGATGCCCCCTACCCAACGCAAGAAGCGTCCGGATATGGGGCCTTCAAATAATTCTCTGGTGGCTATCCACTCGACAGGACGGGGAACGACGCTACTTAAGATCGGCGGGTCAAAGTGGCTAATATGGTTTGCAATGAGAAGAAAAGCTCCGGAAAGAGGGAGGTTTTCCAGTCCGAGCACGTGCAGTTTAGCGGGATAACAAAAAATGTAACCAGCGATTTTGGCGCAGACAAAATTAAACCAATTTGGCGACA
>PSRL01000126.1 GCA_003176035.1 Verrucomicrobiota bacterium | reverse complement strand
CCTCATATCCCCTCAGTATTCGCTCTTTCTCTCCGCCTCTAAATCTTCATCTCTTCATCACGCCATCTTCCCTTTCTTTCCCTTCCCTTCCTAGTTGGCTTTGCCTAAACGCTTACATTAGATCTGATCAATAGGTTTTTAGTCCTGAGATAGAACTCAAGATTCCAGCGATCATGGAATAAGCAATCACGCCAACAAAAAGGGCGACGATGAGGATCGTGAGCGGTTGGATGAGTGTGGTCAGGCGCTGGATGTTTGTGCTCAATTCACGATCATAACGAGAGGCGGCACGTTCCAGTGCCGCGCTAAGATTTCCGGTTTCCTCTCCAATCGCAACAATATCCGCCAAAAGGGTCGGGAAAAAACCGATTTGTCGCAGAGTTCGTGAAAATGTACGGCCTTCGGAAACTTTTTCCGAAAGAGTTTCCAGAATGCCACGGAGGTGGACATTACCAACGGCTTTTTTCATGTAAAAAAGTCCCTGTAAAAGGGGAATGCCGCTCATGACCAGTGTAGAAAGCGTTTGCAAAAATTCCGCTAGAAAATGCAACCGTAAAATGTTGCCCAGTAAGGGTATTTTAAAAATAACGCGATCCCACGTTTTACGGCCTGCTAATGTTGTCCTCCAAAATTTTAAGGATCCAACAATCAAAATAATCAAAGCGACAACAAGCCACCAATAATGGCCCAGGAACTGACTTACGGCAACCAAAGCCCTCGTCATAAAAGGAAGGCTTTGATCTGTCTTACTTAAAAGCAGGGTTAATTGCGGAAGCAGGAATGTCATGAAAATAAATAAAAGTACCAGTCCGGCGACAAAAACAATCGAGGGATAGATCAAGGCACTGACTACGCGACGCCGAAGTTCCAAAAGAAGGGTTAAATGTTGAACCTGGCGTTTTAAAATTTGCACGAGTGCGCCCGAAGCTTCTCCTGCTGACACCATGTGGCAATAGATCTCCGAGAAAGCCTTCCCCGTATTACACAGCGCGGTTGAGAAGCGTTTCCCTTCCCGGATTTGTTGACGCAAAAAAGCCGCAACGGGTACTATGCGTGATTTTTCCTTTCGCTGTTCAATAATCTGAAGAGTCCGTTCGAGAGGAAGGCCCGCTTCCAAAAGTTGCACCAATTCCTCCGTAAAGGACAGGAGAACTTCGTTGGAAAGTTTTGAATGAGTATTGAGAGTTTTTGTTGCTGGCGTTTCGGAGGCAGTAATTGCCACTTGTTCAAGCGTCAAAGGCCTCAAATTGCGCGCTATTAAAAGTCTGAAGGCTTCCGCGCGATCTTGGGAATCCACTCTCCCGTTTTCTTGTCGCCCATTTTCAGCAAGGGCTTCAAATTGATAGGTCGGCATTTTTGTGTGTTTCCGCTGTAGTGACACGAAGAACTTCCGCCAAAGAGGTGATGCCCTCGCGCACTCTTTCCCACCCGTTTTCCCTCAGAAGCCGCATGCCTTCTGACATCGCAAGTTCCTTCAATTCGCTCGTAGGAGCCTTGTGTTGGATGAGGTGCTGCAATGCGGATGTCACCCGACAGAGTTCATAAATAGCGATGCGACCCTGATAGCCCGTATTTCCACAGGCCTCGCATCCCACGGGCTTAAAAATCGGCGAATTTGCCGAAAATCCTAGTTCCTGTTGAAAATCGGATTCATCCGGAATTTTACAGTGAGGACACAAACGCCGCAGAAGGCGCTGTGCTATAAAGGCTCGGACGGCCGAGCCAACTAGAAAAGGCTCGACTCCCATGTCTATTAAACGAGTGATCCCACCAATAGAATCATTTGTATGGAGTGTGCTAAATACTAAGTGACCCGTAAGAGCCGCACGAATGGCGGTTTCCGCAGTTTCGGGATCGCGCATTTCCCCAACCATAATGACATTGGGATCTCCTCGTAAGACACTTCGAAGCGCGCTGGCAAAAGTGAGACCAATTTCGGGCTTAATAGCAATTTGAATGATCCCGGAGAGCTTATGCTCAACCGGATCTTCAATTGTGACAATACGGCGGTCCTGAGTGTTGAGCGAAGCTAAAAAGGTATAAAGACTGGTAGATTTGCCACAACCCGTAGGTCCTGTTAACAAAATAATCCCATTCGGTAATGCTAAAAGCTCACGTAAGGTAGCCTCTAAGGAGGCATTGACTCCAAGGCGAGCGAAGTTAAAGATCTCCTGTCCCAACAAGCGGAGGCTGATGGTCTCGCCATTAACCGATGGAATCGTAGCTACACGGACATCAATGGGCTGCCCTGCCAGTTGCAGGCTAATTCTTCCATCCTGAGGCATTCGTCGTTCGGCGATGTCAAGATTTGCCATGATTTTTAATCGCGAAATTACGGAGTCCTGTAAAAGTGCAATTTGTGGAGGAATTGGGGTTTCGCGCAGAACCCCATCCACGCGATAGCGAATTCGGAGATCCCCTCCCAGCGGTTCCACGTGGATGTCCGTAGCCCGCTGAGCCAATGCTTCCCGCATAATTTGGTTCACAAATTTCATCACGGAAGCCTCGGGATCATCCTCATCCAGAATGTTGATCTCATTCAGCTTTTCATCGGACTGATCCATATCCATGGTTTCCAATAACTGCTCAAAGGTATCAGCTCCCACCCCATAGCGCTCCCGAAGCTGTGTTAAGATAAATTTTCTGGATGAAAGAACGAAACGAACAGGCTGTTGCAGAACTTGTCGAACATGCGACCGGGCAAGATAATCAAACGGATCATATCCCGCTAATTGTAAAACGTCATCGGTCTCTGCAATGGGAATGAGGTGATGCCGCAGTGCCAAACGCGCTGGAAAAGAGAATTTGACTGCCGGAAGTAGCACAGGTTCGTACCAGGTGAGCTTCAGATGCTTGGCCAATTCCCGAAGAAAATCCGATTCATTTACTAGTTCCGCTTCTAATAAGGTTCGAATAGGCGAACTATTTTTTTGAATTATTCCGGGGATTTCCATGCCGCGAGATGATCCGGTACGAGTAGCAATTAGTATGAAAAGATCGGATAAGGAGGCCGATGATGGCGATGTTTGATCCATAGACAGATTCAGACCTTTTTTACCTCAACTCAGCATAGGTTGATTCATAAACGCCCTGGGCTTATTTTTCAGCAATCGAGCGTTTCTTTTCCCTTTTCTTCTTCCTTTTCGAATCATCCGGTTTCTTAAGTTCTTTAATGAGATCTCCTTGAAAATCCGTCATTGAGCGCTCCAGCGCATTTGCTTCCATTAAATCAGAATGATTATTAATGACAATTGGTTGGATAAAAATGATCAACTCGCGGCGACTAAGCTCTTTCTTAGTAACTCCAAAGAGATATCCTAGCCCCGGTATGTCCTTAAGCAAAGGAATGCCGGATTTTATGTTGTTCTCATTGCTGGTTATGAGTCCACCAAGCACGATAACTTCGCGATTGCGTGCTGTTACGGTTGTCGTTAGTTCCTGAGTACTGACAGCCGGAACTTGATTTCCCCCGATCATGATTGTTTTCTCAAGATGGTCGTTTTGTTGCGCGATGGTCAGGGTGACTTCGTCCTTTGAATTGACAAGTGGAATCACCTCCAATTTGAGGATGACGTCTTTGTAATCAATAGTTGTGCCAATGACCGGCTGGCTGTTGATAGCGGTGGTGCCTAATGCGGTAGTCAAAGAATTGCGTGGTACCGGCACTTGGCTACCCGATAAAATGACAGCTTTTTTATTATTGGTTGTGAACACCATTGGTCGCGAAAGTACTCGGAAACGATTGGTTTCTTGCAGTGCGCGGACATAAACATCGAGGCTATCTGCAAGAGTGCCGTAGAGGCTCAATCCGGAGGCTAATGGCAACGCCTTTTGAGCGACTTGACTGATAGCTTTGACCCCGGTACCGACAACGGCTGCTGTGTCAGGTACGACATCGACTCCGCCAGCACGAGATGTCCGGGAAAGATAGGGGACGCTTAATGCGCTGGGTCCAGCTCCGCCTGAAACACCAAATGGGTCAAATTGAAGCAAATAGTCCACTCCGGACTCAAGGCCATCTTCCAATTTGAGTTGACCAATGACAGTGGCCAAAAATATTTGTTTTGGACGCTCGTCCATCATATCCAGGACACGCTGAGCTTTGCGTCGAGCTTCCGGGGGGCCGATAACGATAATCTTATTAGAGTTACGGTCCGCAATAATACGTGATTTCCCAACGATCAAGGAAAGTGGCGCCGTATTTTCATTGGGAGCTTGAAGCTTATCCGGTTTGCTACTGCTCCCGCTGCCAGCGCTAGCTCCGAAGGATGTCGAGTTACTGAGCTGGTTTTGAGACGACTGAGTTCCATCTTTATCTTTGCCTCCTTCCGCTAAAATATTACTGAGAATCGGGAGAACATCGCCCGCGGGAACAAATTGCAAGTGTCTTTCCAGCGGCTCTTCCAAATCAACCGCCACATCCATTTCCTGAATGAGATTTCGCAAATAGGTTATGCGTGATTCAGCGGCTACAACAACAATCCGATTTGTACGAACATCTGCTTTGAGACGTATTTTAGGCGTTGGAAGAAATATTTCCGGCTTTGTTGGTAGGGCGGAAGGTTCTTTTTGCTGCGGATCAGCAGCAGCCACTTTTGAAGTTGCGAGGTTCGGTGTATTTTCTTTGAAATCCTCCGCTATCAACTCGCTCACGAGTTCGGCCACGCGTTCGGCATCGGCTCTTTTTAAGGCAACGAATTCCGTCACAATATTTCTTCCGGGTACATCGATGTGTTTTTGCAACGCGATGAGGCGTCGAATAAAAGGTGTATTTTCCGTAATTACAAGTGCATTAGCATTGGCGATCGGAATGATGCTGCCAAAGGCTCGAAGAGCGGCGTAGGGTGTAAAAATTTTTACTGCCTCAGCAGCGCTAATATAGTGAAGCGGCATGAAATAACTCACTACGCGCTCGTCTCTTGGCAGCTCAGGCTCTGAGGTACAAAGGGTGACACCCTCCGTGCTTGGGCTTTTTGCGGAACCCAAAATTTTCGAAGTATTCTCATCAACGGCAACAAGTGTATAGCCGTTCAAAAGAAGTGCCGCCTCCAAAAGGGAAATAGCCTCTTTTTTTGAAATTGGTTGATTTACCTGAATAGAAAGATTTGGGCCTGCCAAGTTAGCATCCCGAATTAGGCGCTTTCCAGTGAGAATTTCATAGACATTTAGTACTTCCCAAACCGGATTGTTAGGAAGTTGTAGTTTAACCTGTTCTTCAGTTGGTAGAGGTTGCTGCGCTCGCGCCGCTGCTAACGACAGTAAAAATAAAAATATGATAAAGTAACTTCTTATCATCTGGGTGAATTCAGCAGATTAGGCTGAAGAGTTTGGATTGGAGATCCGGATCGGATTCCATCGGCAGGGGAAGAATTTGGTAAATTTGGCGGCGGCTTCATATGAGAGGACTCTTCAACCGGCTTCAGTGAATGATTAGCTCTATGCGTTATTGAAGGATCAAAACGGATAACCCCAATCTGCTGGCCGGATTTTAGGGTGACTATCGGTGCTTCTGCTCCTTCCTTCACGGAAACAAGTTGTAATCCGATTTCATTGGCGATCCCCGAAACAGAGTGGCGCTTTAGCGATTTACGATCCTGCACAAATGCAGTCCATTCTTCACCGATTTTTAACAGACCACTCAGGACGTACAGTTGCTCAATCCCTTCAGCTTGCACTGTGGGCGCCTGCGGGGTTGGAGGACTAAATGGTTTACGAATCCAAATGTGTTGATAGCGCTCTTCCGGAAAATTCTCAGGCACATATTCTCCTTCTTTTCCAAAGGCCGAAACGATAAATGCGACGAAAATGACTAATATGCTTCTCATTACATGCGAGGGTGAATCGCTTGCGAACAAAAAAATTGAGAAAGCTCCAGCGTTGCCACTATCGCGGAGGAATTCGCTTTTAAGTTGAGTTTTGAGATCGACAGATAGTTTCCCGCTTTTTGGATTGCTACCATCCACCGAATGAAGGCTTCCAAATCGCCGGTAATTTTTACGACCAATATCACTGTGACGAATGGAGCTTTTTGTACGGAACCCTTCAGTTGTTGTTCCTCGACTCGGAGTCCTGTGACTGTTAAACTCTTTTGGATTTGCTCGACAAAGTCAAAGGTCGAACGCGAGACGTCATAATTTGGAGGCGGATGTGCACGTACCCATTCTTTACGAGCCTGCCAATAAGTGGTCTCTTGTTGTAGGCGAAGGTAATTTTGATATCGGGTATTTAAAAGAGTGATTTCCTCAGAGTTTTTTGTCACGGAGCCTACCCCGGATTTTATCAAGAGTACGGTGCCGGCAACCAGAGTAGCACTAAAAAAAGCGACCATTAAACGAATCTCAATTTTATTGAGTTTTTTCATGACTTTCCGGAAATGACAAATTTTGCTCTGTTATTAGAGAGAAGTGAAGGAGGCGGCATGTCCCATTGCATTTGGGGAAGAATTTTCGAAATACCGCTAAAGAATTGAGCCGCTATGGAAACGCTTTCAGTTTCACCTGAAATGGTCACTTTTTGATTGTCGAATTCAAATTGTGTCAGCCACATCCCCTCGGCAGGTATTTGTTTTACAATAAAGTGCAGGATTTCGATGGGGAATCCGGTGCTATCTATGGTTGTCCCTAAGAGAACCCATTGCTTTTGTATTTCCATGAGACTACGGATTTCCGGCTCCAGCGCTTCGATTTTGTGACGCATTCGATTTGCTTCGAGGTACCGAAGCCCCGCCCACATCGAAAGCGTAGCAATGAACAGGAGGTACAAGCCGCCCCCAAGCGAGCCGACTAACACATAGTTTTTTCTTTTCCTCCTAGCTATTTCCATAGTGCGGCGTGAAGGAGATTTCCAGTCGCAGAGGGGAAGTTTTTCACTTAATGGAGGGGCCGAAAGTTGCGTGGTAATGGAAATTATACAAAAATGCGGTGTTAACAGTTCAGATTTTAGGTAGTTAATAAATTTTAGTTCGGCAGGTAAGATGTCTGCTTCTTTCAACGAAAAATAAATACAGTTCATCCAGGACAATAGTTCGGTATTTAAGCTTGGAAATGGAATGGTTTCCCAATAGACCGGTTCTTTTTCTCTGGTAAAAACGACGACAATATCCAAGCCTTCTTGCCAAAGATGGACGGCATTTTCTTCCAATTGTGCAAATAGTGGACTTGCATTAACGTAGCCAAATGCAGAATGACAAAATAGAGTTGGGAATGGCTCGGGGAAGATTTGTCCACAGACTAGTAGTTGATTTTCCGTCGCATAAGAAACGTGGATACCAACCCCTGCCTTGGAAGTTAACCCCCGAATGTCTAGCTCCACTTCAGCCATTTTTTTTATTGTGACGGGGTCTGACTTTGGGAGCCAAAGCGGAGCCGCAATAACGTATCGCGCAGGAATAGCAAGATAGGCACCCGCGGCATTTGTGGCAATAAGCTCCTCCAACTTCCCCCTATTGCGAAGTACCCAAGATTGTCTTTGTTGCCAAACTTCCCAGTTTTTTTGAACAACCCGGAAAAGGTGTGGCTGTTCTTTTACTTCTCTTCCCACCATAGATATTCCTTTCCTCGGCCTACGACAATGGCAGTAATTGCGTATTTCGTACCTGCAACCATTCCTGTGCTCACAATACGTATGGGGTTATCAGCGTTTTGAAATTGAAAACGCTGCTCTATTGCCTGTTTTTGATCTCCCGATAATCCTCCGACTACAACTTCGAGTTGTTCGGTTGACTCAATTTTAACATCGTCTTGAGTCTTCGGCTTGCGGTCCAGTCCATTACGATATGTAACCAAGCTTTCAGCCTGATGTTGAGTGAGTCGCCCAAATGCCATTAATATCTCCGCTGAGACTTCATCAAAATCTAAATGCTGTGTGCTTAGGATCGAAAATGAATCCGCCCAATCGGGCTTTAGTTGCTCGACTAATTCCCAGTCCTTAATTCCAGCCATTTCGGCAACGGTTAAAAACGGTCGGTTTTCGGGCATGGAAAAAGGTGTCCCTTCCAAGTCACTTCGCTCCGCCCCATGAAGGGAGCTGAGATCATCCGAATCGATCCAATCTTTTAGGCAGTCTGTCAGTGCGGCCGCGTCTTGTTCGTTTATTCCCCACTGTTTAAATAGGTCGGCAAGTGTCGTATAGTCTTCACATGCTAACAGATGGTTTATATTAACTCTTCCTCCTTCACTCCTAATAATGACATTCAATTGTCTACGTGAGCCCAATTGCTGTGTCAGCAGGGGATCGAATATTTCAATGCGAGGATCACAACCATAAGCGATCCCGGTCAATGCCAATTGTTTTGCTTCAAAGCGACGGCTACTCAGCCGAGAATGGGAAATTCCGACATTCGCTAACCACGCCGCCGCTAAGATACAAAATGACAAAATGAGTGTAGACCACAAAACGAGAATTAATGCAAAACCACGCTGGGAATTGTTCATGGTTGGATGCACTATTCAATAGTCCGAAGCTTTTGAACTGCGGGGATCCAAAATTGTGCTGTTACGGGATTGTGCGAATCTCGATCCTTTTGCCATAGGGTCACCTTCACTAGCTGTGGCCGAGCAAAGTTCCATTCTTTCCGAAAGCTATTGGTAGCGGTATCGAACGATTTCCACTGAATCTGAGAAATGTCTTTAAGGAGATGGACCCATCCGGTTCTTTCCAATAGAATGCGCTTGCGTTCATTCTCGGAGAGGCTTGCCGAATAGCTTTTCACTGCCAAAGTACCCGCTTGAGTGTTCGGGAGAAGGCTGATCACATGCGCTGAGCTACTTCCAGTCCTCCATGGAAGCATTCCCGGCGCATGTTGAAAATGAAGTTCCGGTACTAATATACCGCCGCTGAATTCTCGCATTTGAAGCGATAATTCCGCAGAGGGTGGCAGGTTTGTAAAAACGTTTCTTAGGAAGGAAATCAGCGTTTCCAAACGCTCCGAATTGAGATGATGTCGGGTGAGTGTTGCGCTTGTGCGGATCGCCGCTGAGACAATCGTAAAGATTGCGCCACTCACGATTAAAAAAAGGCTCACTGAGATTAAAACCTCAAATAGGGTAAAGCCTTTCGACTTCATGGAGCAAAAACAAGAAAGGAAGCTTCGCGTTGTTGTGATCCACGTTGATCTTCCCATTTCGCAGTCACTTTAAGTCGGCGATATCCATTTAGTGTAGTGTGATCTGATTTTATGACATCTTGCGGAGAGATTTCCTCAATGTAGCTTATGCCCGATGGATTTGGCGCTGATTCCTGATGCAATTCTCTCCGAGTTTCTATTTGAAGTCGAGCCAGACGGTTCTCCAATTCGTGGCGAATTTCGCTTTCTTGCTGTAGTGTTTTAACCGTGTCAACGGTACTCTTTAAGGTAATGAGAAGTCCCATGATTGCCGTTGCTAATATTCCCAATGCAATGACGGTTTCTAACAGGGTGAAACCGAATGCTATTCGTTGAGGCATGTTTTTTCAGAAAGAATATCGTTCCTCCAAAGCCATTCCGGTGAGAGGGTCTATGTCCATTTCAATCCAAGCGGCACCCTGCTCCAGACGAAGTGAAATCGGTTCGATTATGCCGCTGGGGAAAAACATCCAATTACTCTTGGTTGTTGTCCATTCAGTGGCTTCTGTTTTCAATAGTAATTTCATATTTTTTGGTAATGATTTGTGTTTGCCATTTAGAGTTTGTATTTCATTTTTGCCGAGTGCTAAAATCACAGTCTTTCCTTGTTGTTTGGCTGCTATCCGAGCCTCTGCTGCACACTCTAAAATAAGTTTTGTAATCGCCCTTAATTTTCTTTCATTAATAAAATTTCCAAGAGCAGGTGTGACAGTAAGGAGAATAAGAATACCTATGCTAATAGTTAGGCTAACCTCCAGAAGTGTATAGCCAACACTACTTCTTGCGCGGCAAATCATCATCACTCTCCCGACGATCCGGTCCCCATGAGTATAAATCGTAACTTTCAGGATTCCATTTTCCTGGATTCAGATATTGGTACGGAATGCCCCAAGGATCGAGAGGAACCGCTTCCAAAAGCCGCTTCCATCTTTTTGGTATTGGCTCGATGGTTGGCTTGGTTACTAGCGCCTCAAGACCCTGTTCCGTCGTTGGAAAAAAGTAGTTTTCCATTTCGTAGACGCTTAATTGAGTGCTGATGGATCTGAGATCCGTTTCTACACGCCTTTCTTTTGCGACATCCAAATTTCCTGAAAGCATGTAAATCGATGATCCCACAAGTATCGTAATGATACCGAGTACTAGCATGATTTCGAACAGTGTGTAACCGGCTTCGTTACGGAAGCATTGTCGTTTCAGAGGATCTGAGTTCCTCATTTTATTTCGTGCTCAATAGATAATCTCTTCATCTAATATATAAATAGATTACAGCAAATGAAGTACCAGTTGCCAATATTACGCTAATACACTTCACCGCTCTTTCAAATCAGTCTTCTATATCTTGACTCAGTGGAACATATTCATCACGCCAACCACTGATTTGCTAAAACGGCATCAAAGATGTTTAAATAAATCAACTTAACGTAGCCTCTTCCCTTTCGGCTTTTTTTGATCTCCTGAGATTGTCTCCAATAACGGTCAACACTTCTCGTAGAACCTCTATTTTCTTGCTGTATCTACATGGGATCGCCTTCTTTTCGATCTTGTACTATTCGTTTGCGAATATCTAGTCCGCATGCCTGCATTCCTCCTTTCTATCTGTTCCAGTTAATTCAAAAATACTCTATTACCCAAGTCGGCTATTTTGCCGCAGCATCTTTTCTCTTATGGCCCTTTGTCTTTCTTCCAATTCCCTCGCTACGTTTGCGTTGTATTTATTCTGTAGCTTTGCTTTTAATTCCGTCAGCCTTTGCAATCGCGGCTCACGCGGCTGGTTCCCCCGAAGCAAGCGGGCACCCCATAAGTCCCATTCATGCGCTTCTTTCAGCCTTTCTATCTCATGTTCTATAGCCCATGGTTCCCATTTGTCTCCAGCCCGCTGCACTCTAAGTCCATTAATCGCGTTCTCCAATACAGGTTTCAACATCGGTTCCAGGGTTTTATCCATCCATTTGGCTACCCACCGCTGCGACCAATACTCCCAATTATATAGTACATACGTCTTTTCTATTTCATATTGCAGATACCAGGGTGCCCAATTTTCAGCAGCAGCTTTGGCTTTTAGTTCGTCTATCCTTCGTAACGCCTCTTTTGCTTTAGGTGCAATTTGAATCGAGACGATCGGGTCTGGAAAAAGTGTTAAGACGTATGTTTTTTTATCTTGGAGATACGATCGTATTGATTTCTCCGAGTTTTGTGCCTGCTGACGTGCCACATCAAGGTATTTTTGTCGGTCCTGTATTACCCATCGTTGCTCATTAGAGCGATCATTGGTTGTCTGCGTACGCGCTGAGGGAATGACCCGATCTTGCAAGGCGGTTTGTGGAGAATTTTTCTGTTCAGCTATTTCATTCCGTGCTGGATCAGTAACTTTTTCTAAAGTAGACAGTGGTCTCTGCTGAACTGCGGGGTAATTCCGAGAATCGGCCGATGCGGATAATGGAAGATGGGAAGAAGATATCGTCATAGGAATTTAGAGATAAAGATGAATAAATGGGATACAGGTATCCGATCGATATTGAAGGGCATTCCAGAGGAAAATATGCGGTCGGATTCCCACACTATACACCATAACGCTTTAATGTTCAACGCGCTCTATTTTATTTTTTTTGCAACCAATTGCGTTCAGTCTGTCAAAAAGTAAGGACACGATGGTTAGTAATCGTATTTTATAACTTATATAATATTATTATTACAAATACTGGAAACGCATGGTTTATTAAATAATTTAGCTAACTGTAGCAGGCAAATCTTATTCGTTGTTAAAAGGGGACGCTGACGAAATAACTGCTTTGGACATTCGTATCCGTTGGAATACGGATATGGAGATATGACCCAATACCGTTGCCTTAATTTGGCAGAAAGATATGAATAATAGGATTAGAGAACGAGGGCGTCCGATAGGATAACCAACCATTTGTCGTTTCAGGCGCGAGGATTAAACGAATTTTCTAATAGGCAGGGGTTCTCGGAGAATTCCGCTACGCAAAGCAGCCATCCAATGAGGCAGATTCTGAGGGGGAAAAGGCTGGCGTTGCGATCAGTTTGCGACGGAGGACTCTGAGTGTATGAGCAAAGAAGTATCCGTCTGGCTAAGAACAGTGAACTTCCCCCGAATTGATGGAGAGCAGTGGGCAGTATAAAAAGACCTGAAAAATGCCAAGACCATCAA
>PSRL01000031.1 GCA_003176035.1 Verrucomicrobiota bacterium | reverse complement strand
GGTAACTCCGCCAGCCGGCAGAGGAACGACATCGCGGAAAGCTTTCGCCAGGCGGTGAAAGACATTAGAACCTACGGTATAATGGACTCGATTCTTTTCGCACCAACGCAGCATTTTCCAGCGACAGAATCCCGCAGCAGCCCGTGAAATCGGACGGATTTTAGGAAGGGCTTTACGTAACCGCGCGCTCACCAGAAAATTAGCCATGAGTCAATCGAGCATCAGTCGAATATGGCGCACCTCTGTTATTCAATCACATTGGCAAAAAAATATTTAGTTTCCACAGATCCGTAACTTATTGATAAGGTTCGCAACATAGTTAGCCTTTCTCAGCTCACGGCTTCTAAGAAAATCGGACGAAGTCCGCGAAGTCCGTGGGGGTTTTACATCCACTTGTAGTGCAAAAAGACTTTATTTCTCAGCTCACGGCTTCTAAAAGAACCGGACGAAGTCCGCGAAGTCCGCGGGAAGTCCGTGGGGGTTTTACATCCACTTGTAGTGCAAAAAGACTTTATTTCTCAGCTCACGGCTTCTAAGAAAATCGGACGAAGTCCGCGAAGCCCGCGGGGTGCTACATCCACTTGTAGTGCAAAAAGACTTTATTTCTCAGCTTACGGCTTCTAAAAGAGCCGGACGAAGTCCGCGAAGTCCGCGGGGGTTTTACATCCACTTGTAGTGCAAAAAGACTTTATTTCTCAGCTTACGGCTTCTAAGAAAACCGGACGAAGTCCGCGGAGTCCGTGGGGGTTCGGCATTCTACTGGTTTTTCTATTTGTGGGGGCCTGGCACCTTCGATCTTTGTTGCCATCTCCGCCCCTTATGGACCCGGACACATTCGAGTACCTCTCCCCTGCCATACATTCGTTGACTGCAGGGGCCTATGCCCCAACTTGGCGAAATTTTGTTTATCCCCTGTTTCTTACTGTTGTACTTCGATTCTCTCCTCATTTGGGAACTATTTCCTGGCTTCAACATGTATTAGGTCTTCTGACGGCAGGCCTCATAGTCTTGATTTTGTTGCGTTCCCGAGTTTTTTTGCCGAAAAGCAAACTTTTGGATTGGGCGACGGGGTTGATCGCTTTGATCGCGGCGTATCTCTTTTTATTTTCGCTTTCTCCCATCGTCATGGAGCACAGTATTCGCCCTGAGGTACTATTTTCGCTGGCCTCGGCTTTCACTATATTAGCTGGTTTGGAGTGCTGCCGGAGGCTCTTTTTTAAGAAACGCTTGGATTTGACCACCGCCGTTTGGACAGTTTTGTTGCTCATTGCCGCTATAGGCACCTATTATGTCAAACCCGCGTGGGGATTCACCATGGGCAGCGCTCTCCTCCCGTTGGCGTTTGTTTGGTTCCAAATTCCCGGACAATGGGCCCGCAAAGCATTTGTCACATTGCTTGGATTACTTTTAGCGATAGCTTTATTTGTCGCACCTAGCCAGCTTCTCCGGAGAAAAGACGGTCAAAACGTTTTTCTGCTCACCTCCTTGCTGTGTGCTCACGCGGAGTTTATTGTCGACATCCTCCAGGCCGATGCTTTGCAACTGCCACCGGAGTCGCCTGAACGAGCTACTCTTCTCCAATTCGTACAAGACATCGAACGGGCCATCCATCAGCCTCATTATTACCGATATGGGCTGGCGCTTGATCCGGATGATCTCACCTACAAAGGGCCACTGAAGCGGCTTGAAAAGGGACTCCAAGAAAGCGGAAAATCGCTGATCCGCTTCTGCTATTATTATTATTTCCGGGCCTGGCAACAGCATCCTTCGGCCATGGTACGGAAGATTATAAAGCAAATGGAGTATTTTTACTCCCCTAAAAAATTAAATATTTACGCAGTGAACGATGATTTGGGTTTACCCGAAATGTACTCCTACAGTCTCCGAAGCCTTCTGGCAGCGGGATATCCTGCTTGTGCGCCATTGAAGGAGTACCTCTACGAGCTGCAAAGCATCAATAAAGCACAGAAGGTGGGGCCGGCTTTGCCGCGACAGATGCAATGGCTGATCCGAGCATCGAATGCGATGTTTTTCCCCATATTTCTTTTGAGTTTGACTGCGGCGGGAGCGCTATTTTTCCTGGGGAAGGCATATTGCGAGCTGCGTCCGGCCGCACTCTTGACGCTCTATTACTTGAGCTTCAATTTCGTCCACTGTTTGACAATTTCGGTAGTGTTTATGATGAACGTCACTCGATATCATTTTAATCAAATTTCCATGAGCCTAGTATCAGAAGGTTTTGGAATTTTGTTTCTCATTGCGCTCATAAACCGCTATTTTTTACATCGAAAAAGACACCATACTGAACAATAGACCTATGAAAACGCTGAGCGTCCTGTGTTTACTTGCAGAAGGATTTGAGGAAATAGAAGCGCTGACACCTGTCGATTTGCTGAGGCGGGCGGAGTGCGAAGTCGTCCTTGCGGCAATAAGTGAGAACCACGAAGTGAGAGGAAAACATGGCATTGTGGTAAAAGCCGACGATACCTTATCCCAGATTTCCGCCCTGCATGCGGATGGAAAGACTGACTTCGATATGCTCCTGATCCCCGGGGGGCCAGCGGTGAGCCAGCTGCGGCGCGATGGACGAGCGGCGCAATTGGCAGCGGCTTATGCGAAAGCCGGAGTCTGGGTGGCGGCAATTTGTGCAGGCCCCACAGTACTTTTGGATGCAGGTTTGCTAAAGGGCCGTCGCTTCACCGCACATTTCTCTGTGAAAGAGGAATTGCCTGAAACACTTGGCGGCGAAAGGGTGGTAGTGGACGGAAATCTCATCACTTCCCGCGGTCCCGGCACCGCCCTGGATTTTGGGTTGGCGCTAGTACAAGCCTTGATGGGTCCTCAAAAGAGGGAAGAGATCGCCGCCTCTATTATGGCATAATTGCTTCTCGCCCCGGCCTTCCTCAGGTTTGGGAGAGGCTCTCTTGTCGTTCGCCATCAGTTGCGGGTCTTAGGAGATTTAGCGGCCGAGGTCCCGCAGCCACATCCTCCGCCGCAGCCTCCTTTTCGTTTTTTAAAACTATTTTTTAAGAAGAGGGCAACTGTGAGAGTTACAACAGTCCAAGCTGCAATTGTTTGAAAATCCCGTATCATTTCTGTTTATCCCAAATGTAAAAATCGGCCTGTTTGATAGACGACAAACGATGCCAAATAGGCAAATGCTAACATGTAAAAGAACTGGAAGGCGGGCCAGGTCCAGCTGTTTGTCTCTCTTCGCACCACGGCAACGGTGCTCATGCATTGGAGAGAAAAAACAAAAAATACCATGAGGCTGACGCAAACCAGCGGAGTGAATACCGGCTGACCATCCGGCCAATGATCCTTCAAAAGGGCTTCACGAAGCGGTTGGGTGGCTTCCTCACCCCCTTCAACGCTGTAGGCCACGCCCAGTGTGCTCAGAAAAACCTCCCTAGCGGCCTGCGCGGTCACTAATCCAACCCCGATTTTCCAATTAAACCCCAGGGGTCGAATCAGCGGTTCCAGAGCTTGCCCAATCTGTCCGGCAAAGCTCTTTTTTAAAGCCAGATCCGGGCTGGAAGTAGGGGTCTTGGGATGAGTGGAAAGAAACCAGAGGATGATGGAGACACCCAAGATCACCGTGCCGGCGCGCTTAAAGAATGACATTGCACGGCTCAGCATCTGTTGAAAGACCGATGAGAGAGCCGGCAAATGGTAGGGGGGCAGTTCCATGACCATCGGCAAGGGATCACTTTTGAGAATGGTTTTTTTGAACACCCAACCAAAAAAGCAGGCGCCTATAATGCCCAGTGCATACATCGCGACCATGACGCCAGCTTTCACAAATGGTGCCCACGGCATATGAGGCGGAAAAAGGACAGCTATCATCAGGGTATAGACTGGCAGCCGAGCGGAACAACTCATAAATGGAGCAATCAGGATCGTAGCAAGCCGATCCCGCGTACTGGAAATCGTGCGCGTCGCCATGATGCCGGGAATTGCACAGGCAAAGGAACTCAGCAGTGGAATGAAGGATTTCCCATGCAGGCCCACCCTATTCATGAGATGGTCCATAATAAAGGCGGCACGGGCCATGTAGCCGGTATCTTCCAACAACCCGATAAAGAAAAAAAGAATCAGAATCTGTGGCATGTAGGTAATGACCGCTCCCAGGCCAGCCAAGGCGCCATCGGCAATGAGGTTTGTGAATTCACCGGGTGGAAAACTCGCTTTGATCCAATTCTGTGCCGCTGTAAATCCTGACTGAATCCAGTCCATAGGATAATTAGCAACCACAAAGATGGCTAGGAACATTGCCGTCATGATGAAACCAAAGGCAACCCAACCCCAAATGGGATGAGTCAAAAAGCGGTCCAGTCTCTGGGTGATGTCGGTCCTGAGGTCGCGTTGATGCTGTATGACCGCGGAACAGATGGTTTGAATTTTGTGGTAACGGTTTGCAACCGCTTCCTGCCGCCAGCCGGGCTGCTGTTCTTCCAGGAAATTGCGCTTCTGAACAACCTCGGCCACGAAATTTTCTGAAAATTGATAGATCGAGATCTGGTCGAGGTTCGGCTCAAAAAGAGCCAGCCGAAAGGCAGCGTCGCGACTCGAGAGCTGTCTTAAAGCGGCAGGCGCTTGACCTTTGCGATTCACAATCGCATGCCGCAATTCCACCAGTCCCTTGCGACGAAAAACGTCACAGGGAATGACCGGACAATTCAAAGATTTTCCTAATTCGGCGTCATTTACTTTCATTCCCTGCTTTTCAAGCAAGTCCATCATCGTCAGTACTAAAATAACCGGTAGCCCCAGTTCCAGAATCTGGCTAACCAGAAAAAGATGCCGTTGCAGGCTGGTTGCATCAACGAGGCACAGAATACAGTCGGGCGGCGGCGTGTCCGCTCTCAGACCCAGCAGGACTTCGGTCGTAATGCGTTCATCGGGCGAAGTCGGATTCAAACTGTAGGTGCCCGGCAGGTCGATCAGGTGGAGAATTTCGCCATGCGGCCCTCGGCATGTGCCCATCTGTTTTTCGACTGTCACCCCTGGATAGTTTCCCACCTTTTGGCGCAAGCCGGTAAGGGCATTGAAAAGTGTCGTCTTCCCACAGTTTGGGTTTCCCACCAAAGCAAGTGTGAGCTGTTTTTTGGAAGAGGCGGGGGCAACGGCGTTTGAGGAAATAACTGTCGTCATAGAGAAATCAAAATCCTTTTGGCATCAGCCAGACGAAGCATCAGTCGCGCCCCGCGCACTTCAATTTGCAGGGGATCTCCCAAGGGAGCCCGCCCCACAACATGAACTGGTGTGCCACTCAAAATTCCCATTTCAAATAATCGTTGATAACACGAAGAATCCCCTTCAAATCCCTGAATTACAACGGTTTTTCCGGGCGGGCAGTCTGCTAAGGTGGGTGTCATGGTTTTGCAAATAAAAGTCACACAGCGCCATTTGTCGAATGGGAGGTCACTATGATTTTATCCGCTAAACGGCGACTCAATGCGAGGCGTACCCCCCGCACTAAACAAATCAAACACGCTCCATCAGAAACTTTTCGGAGGCAAACGGACTCACAGAGTCCCATCTCCCTCAGTCGCTGACAAAATGCGGGCTCCCCATCCAATTGAAGGAGCTGTAGGTTTTCGCCAATTTGCGCTTTTCGCAGGGTGGTAGGAAGATCAGGCTGAGGACTCATCTGCACTTTTACAGTAGTATCCTGTCACACTATGCCAAATGAGATTTCATCTCAAGTACCGCCTGACTTTAGGCTAAAGTTTTTATAACCCTCGCATGATGAAAGCAGTTGGGGAAGGCTGCCTCCTTGTGGAGGGGATTTTATCCTGGTGCCATTATGAACCCTCCTTGCGGTTCGAGGCCGGTTTTTGCGCAATTCGGACCCACGAAGGCGTCCTGCTCATTGACCCGTTGCCAATGGGCGAAAAGGCGCTGCTTCAGTTGGAAAAATTTGGGACTCCATGTGCCATTCTCCTCACAAATGGCAATCATCAGCGGGCTTCTCTTGAATTGAAACCGCGATGGAACGTCCCCATCCTTGCCGGGGCGGGAGCGCAGGGCAAATTAACCGCTGATGTGTGGCTTCAAGAGGGCCAGGAAATTTTGAGCACACTTTGGGTGCTCTCTCTTCCTGGGGCCGGGGTAGGAGAAATTGCGGTGGTCCGGCGCAATGCCTTCTGTATCTTCGGCGATTTTCTCATTCACATGCCATCAGGACGCTTGGAACTTCTGCCGGATCAGTACTGCGAAGATCCACAACTGGCACGTGCCTCATTGAAGCGACTCAGGAACTTAAACGTCCCCTCCCTCCTCTTTGCGCATGGCGCCCCTATTTTCAAAAATGGATCAAAACATCTACAAAGATTTTTCCAATGAGGGAGCACCCCGAAGGAGAGCAAATAGGCCATATCTTGATGATACGGCCCGGTTGTGGCTTCGCGCCTGGGCCAAAAATTTCCGGCAACGCCGGTCTTCCTAATTTTGGGATAGGCTCGAATTAAAAAACGCTCGAGATAGGCAGATACTGCGGATGCTAAATAGGTAAAATTCCGAATGCCGGATAGGTAAATAATGCGGATAAAAAATGGGTTGAATTTTGCGTTGTCAATTTTATGGTTTACCTCGATTACCTTCCTAATATGGCAGGGTACTTAAATTATCATTATGTCTAATATCAACAATATTACAGCTGTAACACTCCCACTTGACTATACCCTTTATGGAGCCGACCAGAAAAACAAAGACGTGCCTCCTCAAAATACTCCACAACCTCAAGGAGGGACTGATAAGAGCTCCAAATTGGCGCATAAAGCTCATGTTCATATGCCCGGTAAAACCATAAATCTAAAGGGCACCGATAATGACCCCGCACCTACATGGGATCCCGTGAAGTGGGCTCCTCTTACTGAGGATGAATTTAACGCTATAAAGAACCACTCTGATAGCAATTACAATCCTAAGTTCAGCCAATTAACCAAGAATCAGCAAGAAACTCTGGTGCTTGATGAAGCACGCGCGGTAAAGCAGGCTATTCAGGACAAAGGCGGGAATATAGATTTTACTGCCAAGGATGGTTTAGAGCCATTTTATAACGAGATATTTGAGAAGCTCCCTTCTCCTGGTTCTGGGCCTGATGCGTCAGAAACTCAAATATTTGATTGGCTCAAGAATAATTTTATTGCGGACTATCTTCAGGCCCATCCTCCTGCACAATAATTTATTGTGCAATACTGATACCCAATTTACCTCTGAAATTTACAAATAGTGAAAATTTGAGGGAAAATTGTTAACTTTTATTTATATAGCGCGTCAGCAGCAGCTCATCCCTGTGCTACGCGCTGTATCTTCCTAGAACCTCTCCCAAAACTAAGAGGACCGGCTTGCCAGAAATTTGGAGCCAGGCGCAGGAGCGTTCAACAACTCAACGTCTGGGCAAAAGAACAAAGCCCTTCTTATCTTTCGGTAATTTCATGACCTTGTTCCAAACATTGGACAGGGCTTAATTTTTACTTAACGAAGTAGTGCTATCTCTTTGTCAGTACGCTCTCAAATTTCCTTTGCATTTCCGGATTGCTAATTCTCTTTCGCATGGCGCTTATGGCCTCTCCCAGCATTTTCGGAGGAATCACCGGAGCGTCCCCTGCTTTTCCATCTTGCTGCCTTTGATTGATGCATTGTTTCAATTCCTCTGCTATGTCACAGAGGGTGTTATCCCAATGGGAATTTGCTCTCTCAAATTGCCATTCTCTGAGTGCTTTATTAATGAGTTGGGGCAATGCTAAGAGCTGCTTTTTTAACCGCCGATGCTCGTCGTCCTGATTTGCGAGAATATTTAATATTTCCGCAATGTATCGATCTATGAGGTGAACAAATTGTGTTTTTAACTCCCTGGAGCCCGGAGTTTGTTGAATTTTCCTTTTTAAGGCATTTATGATCCTTACCCGCTTGGGAGTAAGCTGCTTAGATCCATTTTGGAGTATCTCCAAGAACTTTTGAATTTCAAAGGAAGTGGACGCTTTTTCCACCATTGCTAAAAGCAAGGGGTCTAATTCATCCTCCATCCACTCAAGTTCTTTCACGTAGCTCAGCAACCGATGGAGCAATTGTTGAGACCGCTCAGCTGATTTGAGTTTTTTGAGGGCCTCAGTGAGCTTTTCGACAAATGATTTAAATATCTGCTGATCCCGAGTAGCAAATATCACCCGAGGCAAATCCCCATTGAGGAGGAGCATACCTTCCGGCATTAAATTCTTTATTTGATGGATGATTTTCTTTTTCTCCATCCTTTCTTCAGGCTTTGGCTCCTTCCACGTAAAACGGACCCCATGGCATGCCTGCCTCGCTCTTTGAGTAAAATTTTCTATTTTTTTAACGAGTTCTTTTACCAATTCATTTGCCAGTTGAAGGGATTGTTTTACAAACATCGGCTCCTGCTCCGGCGGTATCCCCTTTATTTTTAATTTATTTGGTCCGGATGTAGGCATCATGTGACTGCTCTCAACGATTCCCTGGATGATGGGATGGATGCTTGGGTCATTAGTCACTTCGTCCATGAGCGCTTGTATGACCCCTCCGTTGCGTTTATTTTTTTCGCTTCGCGCTGAAGAGGACGCTTCATCTTCAGGAAAACTCCTTTTTGCGCGGCTGGAAGGCGGTGACCCACTAAATAATAAACCCGGTTGCATCGCAGAAGTGGAAGCCCCCATTGAAGGGGATGACAAATCTCTCATCCCGGAAACTGTGCGAAAAGACAACGGGCTTCCCGTTCGTACGAACGCTGTGTCGGTGGGGACGGGGAAACGGGGGTTTGTGATGGCTCCCATCAAACCGAAGTTTGCGTAGGAACTGCTGGTTCTCGGAGTATCGGGAACGAGATGAAAGCTGGATGACTGGTACATAAATTTTCCACAGAGATGGAGGGAGTTTGTTTAAATCATTAAATGATTTTTTACGGAAAACCCCTCTCAAAACCTTGATCGTTTTTAATTAGAACCTCTCCCAAAACTAGGAAGGCCGAAAACCTCATGGCAATTTCTTGTAAAATGTAACTATTTAGTTAATAAATGCCATAGCTACAACTATCCAAAATCATTGGGACGGGGTAGTGTCTTTTTAAAAATCCGTCTCACTAACGACGTCATAGAAGCACAGTGAATGGCCTCCTCCCGTTGGCTGCACGCCTTGGCCTGTTCCGTTCTCCGTTATTTTCGCATCATTCTACTCAAGGGCTGCCAAACTTTTTTCAATCTTCTGCTTTTGTTGGGCCAGATTGTCCTCTACGGCGCTTACCAACTTCCTAAGCACAGAAGAATCGAGACCATATTTTTTCGTCCACATGTTTGCACTTACCCAAGCTGGGGTTACTTTAAATGCACCTCTGTTTCCAATTTCAGCTTCTGGCTTTTTTACTAAAGCCTTAGCCTTAGGAAGACTATTACGCTCTTCTGCATCCCCTCTCATAATTTTGGCTTGCTTTGAAGAGGATGCTTCATCTTCAGGAAGACTCCTTTTTACGCGGCCGGAAGGCAGTGCCCCACTTGACAATACACCCGGTTGTATTACAGAAGTGGAAGCCTCCATTGAAGGAGATGGCAACTCTTTCATTCCAGAATCTCTGCAAAAAGACGACGGCGAGCTTACCGTTCGCACGGATGCTGTGGCGGTGCGTGCTGAGAAACTGGGATTTGCATCGCGTCCGCTGATTTTTGGAATGAGATTTGTGGGGGCGGCAAAATTTTGCTGATTCGCTTGTCCATAAATGAAATTTTCTCCCAGAGATTTTGAGGGAGATTTTTTAATGATTAATTGATTTTTTTACGTAGCAACTGCTCTTTTTTGCGGCTGGCAGCCCCCTGCGGTTTCGGAAAGGCTTTGACAAGCTTACTTATTCCAGCAGCTTCTATGCGCAGGAAGTTGATGCCGCTAGAGTATTTGTTAACTAAACTCCATTAATTTTTGATCCAAAAAGGTCGCACCTCATACGTCAAAAAATCATTTCATGATTTTTATAAAATCCTCATCAGAATTCCTGAGATAAAGTTTCCTTTTATGCCTCGCACAATCTCCGCAAATCCTGGTCCAAAAAAGAGACGGCTAAATCCGCCGGCTCTATTCCTAAGCGGAACACCCCCACGAATGGTAAGCTCCGCGCCTTCCCGCACAATGGGGTCCGTAATAGGAGATTTGTCATCGTCTCTTCCAATGGGAGCTGTTCCTCCGCGGATGCAAACTATTGGCAGTTCGCAAAATGGATCATTCTTGGGAGGAGAGCCACAAACCTTCATGTCGGGAAGTTCCCCTATGATACGACCAGCTGCATTATTTAATGGTTCACAGCCTGCTGGTGGCGTAAAAAGGAGGCGCCCTGAAAATGACGCCTCCTCTTCAGCACCAGGCGAAATGTTACATCCAAAATATGCGGGATCCTCGGAAGACTATAATAGGGTTCTTAAGGAATTAATAGAAAGAGCAAAAGTTGAACGGGAAAACAGCCTTACTTTTACACCGAATTTCCAATGGGTAGAGCAGCAAAAGGAAGTGCAAAAATTGCAAAAATATCTCACTGATTTTCGCATCTGGCATTTGTTAGAAAGCATAAGAGAAGCACTTTTCAGAGATACGCCGAAATTTAAGGAATTCCAAGAAAAGCGCAAAGAGATTATAAATCAATTAGTAGAGAAGGTCATACAAGAACGCGAGAAAAGAGATAATCTTAAGTGGACTGCGAACCTTAAATGGATAAGTGAACAAGAGGGGGTTAAAAAATATCACCTCACCTATCGCAACAGACGGGATTTACTGAGGTCCGTAAAGGGGGAGGTAAATAAATTTGATGGAACACACCTAGATTTTTTGGAGGCACGTCCAAATCTAATGAGAACAGCATTAGAGGAACTCAAACAAAACCCGGAATTAGATTGTCATGGCTGGACTAGAGATTTTTTAAAGCAGAATGGATTTGAGACACTCTCCGAAAATGAGATCACCCATTTTGTTGCCGCCATGCGAAGTAAAAATCAAGGTCGCCCCATACAAGAAGGCGGGGAGTTCGTACAAGCGCTCATGGGCGAAGCGGCTCATGATCCAAGCATCCATCCCATCATTCAGGAAATCGTTGAGAACACCCGCACGATGTCTGCTACAAAGCAATATGAACCTCACGGCACTGGAGATGCAAGAAGACTTGCAAGGGCGATACAGGCGGAAGAGGCGCGGCAGGAACAAAAAAAAAGGCAAGCAATAAAATCAAGTCATCAAAGTCGCCCCGTACAAGAATGCGGGAAGTGCGCACAAGCGCTCATGGGCGAAGCGACTCATGATCCAAGCATCCACTCCATCATTCAGGAAATTGTTGAGAACACCCGCACGATGTCTGCTACAAAACAATATGAACCTGACGGCACTGAAAATGAAAGGCTTGCAAGGGCGATACAGGCAGACGAGGCGCGGCAGAAGCAAGAAGAAAGGCAAGCAATAAAATCAAGTGTCCTTCAGCTGGAAAATGAATTGATAAAAGAACTGGTTAAAAAAATAGAAAATTTTAGTCAAAGAGAAGGGAGGACAGGCCATGGAGCCCGTTTTACGGGGAAGGCGGCAAAGCCTGAAGAAAGGATAGAAAAAGAGGACATTATCCATCAAATAAAGAACTTAATGCCAGAAGGTATGCTCCTCCTCAATGAGGATTTACATTCGGCGATACTTGCTCCTCAGGATCCGGAGATATTTAAATCATTTGTCGAAAAACTCACTGAGGCCATCAAAATACTTAAATCAGCTCAGCGTTCTCAACAGTTGCTCCATCAATTGCTGAACTCTGTGGAAAAACTTGAGTGTTTGATGGAGGATGAACTGAACCCCTTGCTTTTAGCAATGGTAGAAAGGGCATCCACTCCCTTCGAAATTCAAAAGCTCTTGGAGATACTCCAAAAGAGATCCAAACAGCTTACTCCAGACCGCGTAAAAATCATAAACGTCTTAAGAAGCAAAATTCAACAAACTCCGGATTCCAGGGAGTTAAAAACCAGGTTTGTCCACCTCATAGATCAATACATTGCGGAAATATTAAACATTCTCGCAAATGAGGACGAGGAGCATCAGCGGTTAAAAAAGCAGCTTTCGGCATTGCCCCAACTCATCGATGCAACACTGAGAGAATGGCAGTCAGGGAAAGGAAATCTCCATTGGGATAAAGCCGTCTGTGACATAGCAGAGGAATTGAAACAATACATCAATCAAAAGCAGAGAGATGGAAAAGCGGGGGACGCTCCGGTGATCCCTCCGAAGACGCTGGGAGAGGCCGTAAACGCCATACACGAAAGAATTAGCAACCCGGAAATACAAAGGAAATTCATTAAAAAGCAAACGGGGTATCTGCCGCAAAGAGTGCGTGACAAAAGCACCTCATCGAAGACAGAACAGAACGACCTGGACGGAGGGGCCAAAATGGTCTTCATAGCAGCTCTTCCTAACACCCACCAGGAGGAAATATATGTCTACCAACCTCAATGGCGCTCCGAAGTGGAAAAAATCACAAAGAAGCGAAACGCCACCCTTTCTACTATTTTCGCTGGATCTCAGATAGAAATCACAGCGGATAATTTACTGGAGGAACTCGAGGCAGGAGAAGAACGCGAGGCACTGGAATTGCCCGGAAATCTGCGTAATATGAACGAGAGAGCACTTCAGGAAAGCTCCAGGTCTTTACACGAATACCGCCTTCCAAACAGCCTGGACCAAGTGGAAGCAGCTTGGAACCTCCACAAAATCATACAAGAATACGGCACAAATGAAAATGTACCCCTGGAAGAAATAATGCATCACATTGAGAACGTCGCAAAGCAAGTGGGCCCCTATGCAATTCAGAGACTTGGAGATGGCACGCCGGAAGGCCTGCTTTATTATAGCCTAATAGGTATCATTATGAAGCGTCATTCCAAACCGGAAGAGAGACTCAATGCCTACATGGAATTGCGAAAATATCTCAACCGGAAGTATATATCCCAGAACCGGTCTTCCTAGTTTTGGGATAGGTTCTAATGCAAACTGAATCCTCTTCGAGTTTTTCTCATAGCGAAAGCCCTACAGAGATTTTTTACTATAATTTAGTAAGGGACCGTTTTTTAAGTTGCCGAGGTAATAAGTAGACACCACCCAAATGAACAACTGTGACGCTGTGAGAACACAGTATTGTATACCCATATTATATGCACTCTAAAGTTCCTAAACCTTATAGTGGACCAAAAATTGAGTTTAAACGTCCCCTGAGAAGCAATCAGCAACAGAGCAACCAAACCACAAAACTACTTGGTGGTGTATTAGCTGCGGCTGCCGCTCTTAGTGTCGGAGGCGCCATTTATAGTGCTACCGCTCATCGATCCACCCGCAGAAGCCATCAGGAAGGGAAGGAAAATCGTGGCTCCGAAGGAGGTCTGAGTCGAAAGAACACCGCGGTAGCCCATCCTAAACCCTCCCCTCCAGCGGCGGAATATGTCCGCTCATCCCCTGCGGTACAGCCGTCTCACTACAGGAGGGATGCCTATTACCAAAGACAGCCCGCTTATGTCCCCGGTAAAGCTAGAGGATCTCAGCCAAGTCATTCCCAAAAACCTGCTTCCCCTGTAAAAGCAGCCCCTCTTCCTGCGCCATCCCAGATACCAACCAAGCGGACCGTGGGGGAAATGGGCAGGCAAGCAAAACCTCATCCTCACAACCAGCCTGTAAGCAGGAGCACACTGGAAACTTCCGCTGTAGCCCCCAAGCTCAATCTCGCAAATCTGGATCCTTCTTATGTACTCGTAACGCAACCTGGTGCATCAGGTGCAGATCAGCCAAACCCTCGGGTGGCACAAAAGGAAGAATCCTCCGTTAACGTCCGCTCTAAACGCGAGGTGAGAGAAAGCACTCCTACAAATTCTTCTCATATATCACCCGCAGTTTGGGCAAAAATCTTGGAAGACTTGGAAGCTTTAGAAAATGAACAACTCCCTCCCGGTCTCATGTCCTGGGGCGAATTAGATGAGAAGATCAGAGGAACAGAGACTACCTCCCCTATCAGCTCAACCGTAAAGCCGCCAGCGACCTCCTCCCTTTCTCCTGAAGAGGAGAATCACCAAAGAGGAATGGAATTTTTAGCACGAGTGGATGCGGAGCGACATTCCCGTCCTCATCGCCACAGATCCACCACATACAAGCATATGGCTGAGCAGGCCCTAGAGGAAACCATCACCGGCCAACGCCAACAGGGGGCGCCGGTTGGGCTCTCTTTTGCAGCAATTCAGGGTCTTTTGAATTTTGCTCAACAAAAGGGGCTCGCTGTGGAGGATGTCTTGCGATATGCCGCTGGCAAATTTTATAAAGAGGTTACTCATAAAGATCCTTCCCA
>PSRL01000007.1 GCA_003176035.1 Verrucomicrobiota bacterium | reverse complement strand
CGGAAAACCAGGAACCAGGGCAAAGCCCGCCAATACCACTCCACCGATAACGAGTGCTTTTGGTATGGCAAAAATCTGCTTAAAAATATCGGTACCGAGACCTGCCCGTTCTTCTGAACTGACACGGGTGGTGATCATGCCCGCGGTGATTGATATCAGCAATGCGGGAATTTGAGACACAAGCCCATCACCAATCGTTAGTATTGAATAGGTTGTGACAGCGGTGCCAAATTCCATTCCTTTTTGAGCGACGCCAATACAGATGCCGGCGGTAATGTTAATGGCCACAATGATTAGAGAGGCGATAGCATCTCCTTTGACAAATTTCATGGCGCCATCCATAGCTCCAAAAAGCTGACTTTCTTTTTCTAAGATTCCACGTCTCCGCTGGGCCTCGCGAATATCGATGACATTTGCACGCATATCGGCATCAATGCTCATTTGTTTCCCAGGCATAGCATCCAGGGTGAATCGCGCAGCTACTTCCGCCACGCGCTCAGCACCTTTTGTGATAACGATAAATTGAATAATGAGAAGGATCAGAAAGAGAACTGTTCCGACGACAAAGTTGCCCCCCACGACAAAATTTCCGAAGGTGAAAATGATCTCGCCGGCCGATGCATCCATCAGGATCATACGCGTCGAGGTAATATTAATTGCCAAACGAAACAGCGTCGTAATTAGAAGGATGCTAGGAAAGGTGGAAAAGGCAAGTATCCCTGGCATATAAATAGCCATCATCAGAAGGATCATGGAAATCATCAGATTGACCGCGATGAGAGTATCCAGAAGCCATGAAGGCACCGGGACCACAAGCAGGGAAATGACACATACAATGATTGCTGCGATATAGATGTCGCTGAAATTGCGGGGCTTGCCACCACCCTTTGCAAAAGATTGCGCTTTTTCCAGTAGCTGCTTCATGAAATCTCGCCTATTTGGTTTCGCTCCTGAATAAATTGAGCACTGCTGACTTCCGCGTCCAAAGGACGGCCAAGCTTGTGAAACACAAAACAGAGCAGAAGATGGGAAACAGCCCTTTCACTCGGAGACGCTGCCAATGCCAATGAAAGCGAAGCAAATTGTTCCGCTTCCTCTGTGCAACCATCCATCAGTAAAGCCAGACTATAGCTCCTGTAAAGTCGCGCGGAATCCGGACAAAGAGAAACGAGAAATTTCAAATAGACACATGCTCGACGAGCCTGGCCGTATTTCAGATAGAGATAAGCTAACAAATCGAGCGTTGCGATTTCATCGCGGCTCAGAGATTGCATAAGAGTCTCATTAGAAGACTGAATGTACATGATGGTGAGCGTTGCTGATATTAAAGCCTTCTATGGTCCGATCTGTTTCTGTCGCTCTGTCATCACAGCCTCTTGCTTGTCGCACTCTTCACTCAAAATTGAGAAGAATTCGCTGTCTTTTATTCTTTTGTCCTCAGAAAAGCGGTTGCACAACCGCTTCAGACAATCCTTTAACGAGGTGCCTTGTGCCAGGTATGGCGGCACCAGAGAACGTAGCATGAAATCTTGCAGCCCGTAGGCCGGAAAATTGTTTGAGACAGCAAGTGGAAGGGCCTCCCTGCCACCGGAGGGCGATCTTTCCAGGGAAAGGTTTTGAGTCTCCTCAGCCTTCTTGACGGTGATGCTCGCAAGTCCAATGGCAGGATCAAAATTAGCGCCGATTTTCATGCGGAAATTTTTTCAAGTTCCTTAGTGAGCAGTTCTAAATTTTGGTAGAGTCGATCCGGAGTGACTTCGTCCTCAGAAAAAATAATCCCATATCCCACTCGGTCGGGTCGTTGCACCCAAGGGCGGATTGGTTTTATGGAAAGATGCCGATAGTGGGTGGCAGCTAATAAGTTTAAAAGAGTGTCTTTATTGAGCCAGGGAATTAGCTTAGTTGCCCGCATGAGGCATCGTCCCTCATTGTGAAGTAAGTCCAGATCCCCTATGTTTTCGATATTGAGCCGCAACAGCTTGCCGCTTGGACAATACAGGTTCTGTATTCCCAAGAGATTTCCAAAATCTTTTAATAATTGTTCCATAAATATGGTTTGCTTTGAGAATAACAAAAATAAGGCAAGCATGCTTTTTATTCTTCCGCGATGATTGCAGAATCTAACGCATCTTGTATTGTGAAGAGTAGTTCTTCCCTTCGTTGAGGAGATTTAAATAGTCTCAGGGGGAATTCGTGAACTTGCTGGTAGAGCTGTGTAAAAAAGTAAATACGAGCTTGGGAATGGGGGGGTATTTGAAGGCGATCGGCAAGTTGCTCAAAGTCTGTGGCACTGGCTGATTCTTCTTTTAACATCCTCAGAAGTTCGCGGATAAGAATGTCAGCGCGCGCAAGCTGGCTTCCCTCGGGAATTTTGAATGTTTCCTCTGAAGCGAATTCTGTCATTTGGAAGAAGATGATGAAGTCGGGCTCTGATGACTTCCAAAATGATCTTCAACAGTGTCCAAAAATGACCGAGCGGATTCCAAGCGTTCGACTAAGGAACGTACTAAGCAAACCCGATCATTCGCCACGTAGAGAAAAGCTGGTTCTTTGCTGGGAATGGGGGCGTTGAGATCTTCGGCCAGAGCCTCCAAAAGAAATTCTACCGAGGCATGAATCGCCTCTAGGGCTGTCTTTTCTTGCGAAAGGCTTTTTCCAGAGAATCGAGCCCTTTCATCCGTTTCATTTTGTCGCCGAAGTAGCATAAACATGCAAATTCCATATTCTCCGGGAAAAATAAAAGCTCTTTGATGGCGTAGAGGATACGATCCCTTCCCAATGGCTGGAGGTTTTATTCACTTTTTTCGGTGGAATCCCAATCTTCCCAAGCGGGCTTTTCTCTTTTTTTCTTGTCTTTCTCGTTTTGTCTCTGTCTGCGAAGGACGTGGCGGAGACGGAGAGGGAGCACATGCACCAAGAATTCGTAAATTTGTTCTTCGCTGGCATCGGAAAGAAGCGTCTCTCGATAAGCATCACGTAGTGCGCGAAATGTGTCTGAAGTTCCCCCGGCAAAAAGTTCGATGATCGGATTGATATTGTATCCGGCGCGGATGGAAGGTCCCTCTTCTTCCATGAGGGTCTGAGCAAACTGGTGCAGCAGGTCAGCTAAGCCGTCCTGATCTCCCATCTGTTCTTCCATTTGAGCGGCAGCCGTTATTGCGGCATGACGAATGGATGGGTCGTCAAAGTACTCATCAGCCAAATCTCGGAGGTCAGAAAAGGTTGGTTTGCGGCCTCGTTTTTGAAGCGTCTTCAGCTCGCTCATAAAACTACGGAATGCGGCTCCATACTCCTCCTCAAAGTCGCTGAGACGCTGAGCAACACTTTTTCCGATTGCTTGGCGCATCTGTGTGGCTTTATCCAACAAAACGGCTTTTCGCATTTTCTCGCCAGCTTTTTGAGATATGAGGACGTTTGACTGCCCCATGTCAAAATTTAGATCTATTGTGGCGTCTTGGACGATACCGCCTCGAATCTGGGAGCCCTTGAAGGACCCTCTTTGCTGATCCGTAGCGTGTGAAACACGAGCAATAGAATGGATTGGTGTTGGTGAAACAATTTCCGCCATTGTGGAAGTTTGGTCTCGTTTTGCAACGGAGAGCAATTGCATAATAAGCGCATGGTCCCCGTATGCGTTTGGAGAGGTATGTGAATTTTTTTGAATTAAAAAGCCATAAAAATTCCATATCAAATATAATACGTTCCATAAGTGACAATAAAATGGCCTGGAGTAATTTTTTTATAAAAATTCAATTATGAATCTTACAATGCGTCCGCGCCGGAACCGAAAGAGTTCCGCTATCCGCTCCTTAGTTCGCGAAACTAGTTTTTCCGTATCCAATCTGATCCAACCCATTTTCATATGGGACAGAGAAAAATCCGAGGCGGTGCCATCGATGCCCCGTGTGATGCGATTGAATGTCGAAGATCTCCTGCGAGAGTGTGAAGCTCTGGTACGTTTGGGTATTTCCGCTATCGCAATTTTTCCCGCCATCGAGCCGCACCATAAAGACATTCAAGGCTTGCACGGATTAAATCCGGATAATGTTTTGCTCAGAGCATTGCGGGCTGTCAAAGAAGCATTTCCCGAACTCGTGCTGATTGCTGATGTGGCTTTGGACCCGTATACTAATCATGGGCACGATGGTGTGCTTGACGCGCAAGGGCGAATTGAGAACGATGAAACTGTTGAAATTCTCTGTAAATTAGCTGTCGTTGAAGCTCAAGCGGGAGCGGATATCGTTGCCCCTTCGGACATGATGGATGGGCGGATTGGAGCTATCCGATATGCCTTGGATCAGGCTGGATTTCAAGGTACTTCCCTCATGAGCTATGCCGTTAAGTACGCTAGCGCATACTACGGCCCGTTCCGCGACGCGGTTGGTAGTAAGTTAGGAAAAAGCGCGCTTGATAAAAGTACCTATCAAATGGACCCCGCAAACAGTCGGGAAGCCATCAGGGAGGTATTGTCAGATGTTGAAGAAGGCGCCGACATGCTGATTGTCAAACCCGCTGGAGCTTACCTGGATATCATTTCTATGGTTCGAGAGAACGTTGTGCTTCCGATTGCCGCATATCAGGCATCGGGGGAATATGCTCAAATACACGCTGCTGCGAATTTGGGATGGCTCGACTATGAAAGAACAAGAGACGAGTCGCTTCTTGCTATCCGCCGGGCTGGCGCTGATATGATATTTACCTATTTTGCTCGGGAGATTGCAGAAGCAAATTCTTAAGAGGTTAGCATGGGAATTGGTCCGAAATTTTTCCCGCTATCTCAATAAAAATACCCTGGAATTGCGGTAACCCCCTGGGCGATAGCCCAATTATCGCCATAAATTTGTGTCTCGGGTTCTACTTTCCGGCGCAACAAAACAACCGCCGGAGGGAGAGCGCCCGGCGGGGAACAAGGAACCAAGAAATTAACAGAGTATATGGAACAATCCGTAAATGAAATAGAAAAACGCTACCGCCGAGAAATTTTTGCTGCCGAATCACATGAGCCAACGTCTTCTGAGTGAGACCGCTACCTAAACCGAGAGAGGCCGGGGGAAGCCCACAGACGTCCCCCTTAACGTTGACTTGGCCGGGAGCCAAGCAGCCCATCAGATTCGAAAGCGTTTCGAGGTGTTTCGCTATCTCTGGCGGCTGCCGAGTGCTAACTTTTCCAAGCAACCTTTGAAAGTTGCTGGATTTCCTTTTGAAGTCTCGTTGGCGTAATGACTACCGGAGTTCCTAATCCGATAGCATTAAATAATTGCGTGACGTCATGCGACTTCATCCTGATGCAACCATAGCTCACCGGTCTGCCGATTTTGTACTCCTCCGCAGTACCGTGGATATAGATGCATCGGTCCCAGGCATGTCGGTTTTGTAATTCGGTGCCCTGTAACCAGAGGATGCGCGTGACAACGGGATCTCGCCCGCGGGTGTTGGGAGCCAGGATTTCGCCGGTGGGCCGCCGCGATTTGAAAACCGTGCCCTGCGGCATGCCAGCGCCAATCTTTTGCGCGACTCGCAGATTACCGACAGGCGTAGCGTAGCTTCCGAATCGATCTCCCATCCCGTATTTGGAGGTAGACACGGGCCAAACAGCTAAAGTCCGCCCTCTGTCCAAAAGAGCTAACTTTTGGTCAGCAACGCTGATAATAATTTGACTCGCTTGACTGGGAAAGCAGAGACCCAGATTGAGGAGGAGCGCCGCCAATCCCGCCAATATCGTCTTTGATGAAGGTATTAACATTGTGAGTTGTTTGTTGTTATGTGGATACGAACAGAGCATAAAGCTCCATTCTAGGTTTTCGATGAAATTACAATGCGCAATCGCAGCGCCACTTTCTCCGCAAAGCACCTATCACGCAACTACTTCACGCTGGTTTTGCGGATCAGAAAATGCCAGCCAACGTTGAATCCAAAACAGCACTGACTTGAAAGCTACGTAAGCGAACCCGCCAAGAAAAATCAGGAGAAATGGCACCGAAGTCCAGTGCCCTCTCCACAGAGCTGAACTCATACAAAACGTAAAATAGCCCGCAAATAAAAATTCTACGAATGAGAGAAATGAAACCAATGGCAAATAACGAATTGTTGAAATCTTGTGCGTCTGTCGGAGATTGTTCCCAATCCCATACTTAGGAGTGCGTTTGAATTCAGACCGATAGTTGAGAATGGCTTCGATGACCCCCCGCGCATTATTGACAGACATCCCCACCGCCAGAGCCAAAAGTAATGGCAACATCCAAAGATCGGCCAGCCAGCCTCGTGGATTGAGATGACGTTGCGATATAATGTAAAAAAATGCAATAGAAATCGACGTAAAGCAAAAGATCGGGACGTCCACCAACAGGAAATAAAGTGTGCTATGCGTTGATGCAAAGGAGCTTGGAAAAATAAGAAGGCAGAGAAAAACAAGCAAAAGATAGGCAAAATTTGAAGTTAAATGGACGGTCGCTTCCAATTTCACGAAGAAAGGGAGGGGGGCGCGCCAGAGTCGGGGGAGAATTTTTTTACAGGTTTGGATGGACCCTTTTGTCCATCGATGCTGCTGAGACTTGAAGCCGTTCATGTCCACCGGCAATTCGGCTGGAACGACAACATCGGGCAAAAAGACAAATTTCCAGCCGCACATCTGTGCGCGATAACTCAGATCCAAATCTTCCGTCAGGGTGTCATGTTGCCATCCTCCTGAAGTCTCGATACACGATTTTCTCCAGATTCCCGCGGTGCCATTAAAATTAAAAAATCGTCCGCTCCTGCTGCGAGCTGTTTGTTCCAGAAGAAGATGTCCATCGAGAAAAATCGCCTGCATCTGCGTGAGAAAGGAGTAGTGACGATTGAGATGTCCCCAACGCATTTGAACCATACCGACACGGGAATGCGTAAAATGGTGAATGGTTTTTAAAAGGATGTCCGGTTGAGGCACGAAATCGGCATCCAGGATCAGGATAAATTCGCCTTTTGCATTTTCCAGGCCTTTGGCCAGGGCACCTGCTTTAAAACCAATGCGATTGACGCGGTGCACATATTCGACATCCAGACCTTGCTTTCTCAGTATTTCCGACTCGCGCTCCAAAATCACACGAGTCTCGTCAGTCGAATCGTCCAAAACCTGAATTTGCAACTTCTCTTTCGGATAACTGATCTTGCTAACTGCCGTTAAAAGACGCTTGCCCACATAATATTCATTAAATATGGGCAGCTGGATAGTGACTGTGGGCAGCTCTTCAAATTCACGTAAGGGCTCTGTCGGATGGTCTCTATAGCGAAGAAAAAGATAACAGATAACAAATCTATGTAGGCCATAAAGCGACAGTGTGATAACAACCAATAAATAACAGATGCTCCAGAGAGCATTGCTGAATATGGCATCCATAGGGACTCTAGTGAGTAAAATCTCTCTGTAAAAGTGCGGGACTCGGAGAAGGCTGTGGTGGCATGTCAACGCAAAAGTACCCTGAAAACCATGTTCTTATAAAAAGCAAACTGGTGCACTGCATGCGGCTTGATACCCAAAAATGGGACGGTATGCAAGTGTGGGCAAAAGAGCGCCCTCCCATTCAACTACAGCAACCTGTTGCTCAAGCCGCCTCTTTGCTCAGAACCTCTCCCAAAACCGAGGAAGGGGGAGGTTCTAATGATTTCTGATTTTGACGTACCGCGGTTGAAAAATTCGTGAGAAATCGGTGAGGGAATCAATGCTTTAATTCAGCGAGGGATCATCCGGAATTTCGACGAGTAGTTTCAAAATCGGATTCATTTGACGCAAAGTGTCCTTCCATGCGGAGGTTGGGTTCGGCATATCGATGAGGTTCCGACTAGGCGGTAGGACGAACCACGCCTTATGAGCAATTTCCTCTTCCAACTGGCCGCCGTGCCATCCGGAGTGGCCGGCAAAAGCACGCAACCCCTGAACCCTCTCCGGAGAAATGTTTCCTGACTCAATCAATTTTGTAAATGATTGGAATTTGGCGGCCCGCGGCTGTTCAATCCAATTTAAGCGCGCTACATTAATTTCATGAGGCGCGACGGGGCCGCCGTAGTACAGAGGAACGGTCGCAAGAATATCCGCCGATCCCAAATAATAGACTTCCCCCAATGTTTTTTCGAGCGGACGATTGAGTACAAAACCTAACGCGCCGTCTTTTACACTGTGGTAAGAAATAAAAAGAATCGTCCTTCGAAAATTGGGGTCTTTGAGAGTGGGGGTGGCAACTAAGATAGAACCCGTTAAATTATTCGCTGTTGTAGATGGATTGCTTCTCACACGAATGTGTATAAACCAGACCATCCTCCGGTGCAAGACAGCCAAAAAGCTGAAAAAAGCATTTTTTTATTTGATTTATTGAAAAAGTGTGTTTGTGAGTTTTCCTGCCTATGCGCAAGCGCCAATCAATTTATGTGGCGGGTCACCGAGGGATGGTCGGCAGTGCCATTTTGCGGCGATTACAATTGCTCAGTCGTGCGCCGATACTCACTCGAAGTCGGGAGGAGCTCGATCTGTGCAATAATGCGCAGGTGCGGGTTTTTTTTGAGAGAGAAAGGCCGGGCAGGGTCATTATGGCTGCGGCAAAGGTGGGCGGGATTCTAGCGAACTATGAAAAGCCGGTTGAATTCCTTCTCGAAAATTTGCGTATGCAAAATAATGTTATTTCCGCGGCTTACGAAACAGGAGTTGAAAAGCTCTTGTTTCTCGGCAGTTCTTGCATTTACCCAAAGTACGCTCATCAGCCGATCTCGGAATCGACTCTATTAAGTGGCGAGTTGGAGCCAACCAATGAGCCTTATGCAATTGCAAAAATTGCTGGAGTTAAGCTTTGTCAGGCTTATGCCCGGGAGTATAAAAAAAACTTTATCTCCGTCATGCCGACTAACTTGTATGGTCCGAATGATAATTTTGATTTGCACACTTCTCATGTCTTACCCGCCTTGATTCGGAAGGTACATAATGCCTGGGAGAGGGGCGAACCTTCGGTCACCCTTTGGGGCACAGGTAAGCCGAGGCGGGAATTCCTTCATGTTGACGATTTGGCCGATGCCTGTCTTTTCTTACTCGAAAATTACGACTCGGCGGAAATTATCAATATTGGATATGGTGAGGACGTCACGATTTGTGAACTTGCCCAAATTATTTGCGAAGTAGTGGGATATCAGGGGAAAATAAACTTCGACCACTCCAAGCCGGATGGGACTCCCAGAAAGCTTCTGGATCTCTCTCGACTATTTTCCCTTGGATGGCGGCCACGCATTTCCCTGAGCGAGGGCATTCGCTCTACCTACCAATGGTTCTTACAAAACCGAAAATTCGGACACGTGACCTAGCCGCTGAACAGAGTGCATCAATCTGAAAGACAAACCTTTCCGCTCGTCCAAGGGCTTCTCAAGTGATAGTGTCTTCATGTCGTGAGCAAAAATCGTCTGGCCTTTGAGCAATCGCCTTATTTGTTACAGCATGCCCGAAATCCGATGGACTGGTTTCCGTGGGGAGAGGAGGCATTTTCAGTGGCTCGCGCGACAAATAAACCGGTGTTTCTTTCCGTTGGCTATTCGACCTGTCACTGGTGTCACGTCATGGCTCATGAATCTTTTGAGAACCCAGAAATTGCCCGTATCTGTAATGAGCTTTTTGTAAATATAAAAGTGGATCGCGAGGAACGTCCAGACATTGACCGCGTATACATGGCATTTGTGCAAGCAACTACAGGCGGAGGAGGGTGGCCGCTCAGTGTGTGGTTGACACCACAGGGAGAGCCGATTTTCGGGGGAACCTATTTTCCTCCTGACGATCGTCATGGGCGTCCGGGCCTTTTGCAAGTTGCTCAAGCCATCGATGATTTGTGGAAGCGAAATCCGCAGCAAGTGATCGAACAGGGAAGGGCAATATTTGCGGCACTCAGCGAGAATTCGCACAAATCGTCGAATGAAAGCATTCGCTCAGCCTTTTCTCTTGCCATAAATCAATTTGCATCGAGCTTTGATCACCAAAATGGTGGCTTCGGATCCGCTCCTAAATTTCCACGAGCTTCAAGCTTCGAGTTTCTTCTGAGGAGCCCGGAAAAAGATGAAAACGCTCTACAAATGGGCTTATTTTCTCTGCGCAAGATTGCCTTAGGTGGGATTTGCGATCATTTGGGGGGAGGCTTTCACCGATATTCAGTAGATCAGTTTTGGAAAGTTCCCCATTTTGAAAAGATGCTTTATGATCAGGCGCAGCTTGCCATCGTCTTTACAGAAGCTTTCCGGATTTTAAATGAGCCACTTTTTGCTCAAACTGTCCTTCACACACTGGAATATGTTGAGCGAGATCTTTCCGATCCTCATGGAGGGTTTTATTCAGCGGAAGATGCCGATAGTGAGGACGGAGGAGGACGTCAGCTCGAAGGCGCCTTTTATCTTTGGAACAGCTCCGAAATCATGGACTTGCTAGGTCCGAGTCACGGTAGACTTTTCTGTCAGGCTTATGGGGTTCTCGAAGATGGCAATGTGCCGGAAGAGAGTGACCCTCATGCTCAATTCAAGGGGCTAAATATCTTATTCAGAAGGCTGGCTTACGAAGATCTTGCTAAGGAGTTTGGACAAACCTTGGAAACTGTCACAAAAGTCCTTGCTGAGGCACGTCAGCGACTCTTCAAAAGAAGAGAACAGCGACCTCGTCCCCATCGTGACGACAAAGTTCTGGCCGCATGGAATGGTCTCGCGATTTCCGCCTTTGCTCGGGCTGGAGTCGTTTTTCAACAAGAGGGCTTTGTCGAGCGAGCCAGTAAAGCAGCTCATTTCGTACGAACACAAATGTGGAAAGACGGAAGATTGCAAAGAAGCTGGCGCGCACTCCAGCCGATTGCTTTAGAAAATCGCATCCCAAAAAGAAACGAGCGAAGCAGTCGAGAGGAAAGCGTCCCTATCGCTGGTTTTGCGGCGGATTATGCGTTTCTCATTCAAGGCTTGTTAGATTTATACGAGGCTAGCTTTTACTCCGAATGGTTAGCCTGGGCGTTAGAGCTGCAAAGCGTACTGGATTGCGAATTCTGGGACGAAGCCGCAGGAAGTTATTACGAAAGTACCGGTAAAGACGTTTGTTTGCCACTCTCGCTGAGAGATCAATATGATGGAGCGGAGCCGACCGCTAATTCCGTTTGTACGCTGAATTTATTCCGTCTTGCGCGAATGTTTCGTAACGCGGAATTCGAAAGACGCGGAGACCGCATCTTATCCTGTTTTCTTGACAAAAAAGCTCCTACAAACCTGCCTTTCTTGCTTGCCGCCGCTTTGTTTCGGGAAGGTCCCCCTGAGGAAATTGTCATTGCCGGCTCGCCAGATTCCGCACAAACGCATGCTTTGCAATATGCGATCCGACGCCAATTTCGACCTAATTCAGTGTTAATCCTTGCGGATGGAAATCAGGGAAGCGCACTTCTTTCTAAAATGAATCCTGCGCTATTGGGCATGAAGCCCCAAGAGGGACAGCAGTCTACGGCATATATTTGTAAAGGATATGCTTGCCAAGCGGTGGTGACCAATCCATTGGAAATCCGGAGCAATTATTAGGACTCCTCCCAAACCCTAGGAAGACCGACGTTTTGCCAGAATTTTTGGAACCAGGTGAGGCGTCAAAATGAGTCACCACCGCCGATGGTATTGACTAGTTTTAGAAACACACACACAGCCTGGCGCCAAAAGGTCGACAAACCCTCCTAATGAAATGGTAACATCATGGGTTTTGGGATAGGTTCTATTATATTCCCGCACTTTTGATTTCATTCACAATTCAAACCCACATATCAAGGTATTAGTGTCCGGATATACATCAGACCATGGGATTCAGTGATTGTACAATCGGGCGTGAGGGAGGAAATCAAATCTCCAACTTATTCTGTTTCAGCCGTTCATATATAGTTGTATTAAATTTAAAGCATCGTCTTTTATCATCGATAACGTCCTGCTTGTGCCAGTCTCGCCACAATACAGTCCCTCCCTTAAGATATAATCATTTTGTAGCGGAGAGATGCCGCAACAGCAATGCGTATTGCCTTGGAGTTACCTGATGTGAACATCCGTATTTTTGAGACTGTATATTTTTAGGATGCCACAAGTCAGCACACTTTTAAAGGTGAATTATGTCTCATTGTATTTGTATATAATATGTCGAATATCCGGAGTTGAGAGAATCTTTTCCGTGTTGTAGCTTCTCTAAAGACTGAAGAAAACTAATGAAGAATAAAGGAGAACAATTATGACCAATGCAATGGATAAGGTGCAGGAAAAACACCTCCTCTTAATGGCTATCGCACCGATTGGAATAGTGATGAACTCCGGGATGGGGCTGTTAACACAGTGGCTCAAACTGCCAATTTATCTCGATGCCATAGGTACGCTTGTAGCCACGGTACTCACCGGAATTCCCGGCGGAATTGTTACCGGTATTGCTTCGTCCTTATTCTATGGATTATTTTTTAATCCTGTGGTTCCATTCTATGGAGGGACTCAAGTGGCGATTGCTATTTTTACTGGATGGATGCTCAAAAAACGGTTTTTGCGGACCACGCCGAGAATAATTTTTACTGGAATTTCGCTTGGAGTTGTTTCAGCGATAGCCAGCGCGCCGGTGGTCATCGCTTTCTCAGGGGTAACCGGAACCTGTACGGATATGACAATGGCACTCTTGTTAGCCAGCGGGCGGTCACTATTTCAAAGTGTCTTTTGGGCTAATTTTGCTAATGAGCCCTTCGATAAGCTTATTCAATGCTTAATTACGCTTTGGATCGTTCGCCGCCTTCCCTTGCGCTGCAAAAAACATTTTCCAAATCTGGTACATCTGGAATACCCCAAATCGTAAGCAAAAAATAATACCACCACGGATATCATATGAATGGAAATAATATTTTAAATACAAGCTTAGTGAAGCCACCAAAAAGCAAAAAGTTGATTCAATTGATAACGCTTGGGGTTTGTACCGCCATCAATTTAAGCGCTGGACTTTTGACTCATTATATTCAACTACCAATCTTTCTAGACACGCTGGGGACCGTACTAGCGACCATTTTTGGAGGGCTTTTTACCGGCCTAGTGACAGGAATTTTTTCTTCCTTGGTTGGATGGTGGATCGTGAATCCCGTATTGCCTTATTACATTGGAATTCACATTGTCATAGTACTTTGTACCGCTTGGCTGTCTGATCGAGGCTATTTTCGGACAATTGGAAGAAGCGTCCTATCCGGTCTATTTTTAGGTTTTCTTGCGGCGATCGTAAGCGCTCCAATAATTATTTTATTTCAGGGGGACACTCAAACTTGTACGGACCCGACGACGAATTTTTTGGTCAATCAGGGCGTTCCTTTTTCGATAGCGGTATTTCTTTCGAATTCAGTTCCGGAGCCCTTCGATAAAGTAGCTATTTGCAGCATAGCATTTTTTATCATAAAAAGCCTGAATGTAATACTGAAAAAGCACTCTGAAAATTTGGGATATCTTTCAAAAAATGTTTGATTAAAACCATCATGATATCGAAAACTATTTTTGTATTATCATGGTTAATAGGAATCTTGGGTGCTTTTATCGTAAATAGACCTCTTCTATTGCTGATTGGGCTTTTGTTTATGGTGACTGTTTTAACTGTGCAAAAAAAACTGCGCGAATTCGTTCGATATACCTGTGTGGTTCTTTTGCCGCTGGCCGTGGTTTTGGGTTTTATTTTTGGGTTTGTTCTCCGTACCGACGACATTCATTCCGCGGAGAACGGAATCTTAAAAGCTATGTTTTCTGTCGGCCGTCTTGCCCTTATAGGCACAATGTTTTTGGTGCTGCGGGCTTCGACCGGCGCCTTTGGAAACTTGCGCTATAAAGCCTATGAATCCGCTCGAGAGCCCTTTTTTAAAATACATTTCATGAATCATCGGCTTCCAAAAGAGATCGGTGAAGTCGAAAGATCAACCCTTTCGCGTCAAACCTGGGCCTGCTTATTTCGATTGTTTGGTGCACGAAGATGTGGCTTCACGATTGTTATTTCCTTTTTGAATTTATGGGTGGATTGCAGCTATCAGCTCAAAAAAGCATATTATGGTCGCTGCGCCCGCGGACTGGTATCGAGCTGCCATGTTTTGGTCCGACTTGCACAATGTCCTATTTTGATCCGGAACGTTTTTGTTTCTTTGCTGGTAGATTCCTTGGAACGCATGCAGAATTGGAACAGCAATGGCTTAATTATTCGATTAGACTACCTGTATGACGACACCTCCGAGAGTGAAGATCATTCTCTACCGGTAGCAATTTTCTTATTGCTATTATCTCTCATTTGGACTCTCAGCGCTGCGTTGCGCCTGTTTTAGAGCATTTATTAACTAAGTAGCACTACTTCCTTAAGTGAGCATTAAACT
Source organism: Verrucomicrobiota bacterium (assembly GCA_003176035.1). Classification (GTDB taxonomy): domain Bacteria; phylum Verrucomicrobiota; class Verrucomicrobiia; order Chthoniobacterales; family Xiphinematobacteraceae; genus Xiphinematobacter. The sequence continues at coordinate 56 of PSRL01000007.1, read as the reverse complement.
GGGCAATTGCGTCAAAAATGCCGCAAATTTCTAAAAAAGCAACAGGTTGTTTTTCG